>CAMBEY010000288.1 GCA_945865705.1 Candidatus Sulfopaludibacter sp. SbA3 | reverse complement strand
GACCAGCCTGGCTCCCGGATCGAAAGTGGTAACGGACTATATAAACAAGGCAGGGTTGATGCAGTATCTTGATCAGCTTGGTTTCAATCTGGTTGGGTACGGGTGTACTACGTGTATCGGCAACAGCGGCCCGTTGCCGGAGCCCGTCTCAAAAGCGATTAAGGATAATGACCTCATCGCCGCATCCGTGTTGAGCGGGAATCGGAATTTCGAAGGCCGTATTCATCCGCAGGTCCGGGCCAACTATCTGGCATCGCCTCCGCTGGTGGTAGCTTATGCCCTTGCAGGACGTATGGATATTGATCTCTCCACCGAGCCTGTGGGCCGCAACGCGCAGGGCACCGAGATTTTCTTCCGCGACATCTGGCCCACCACGAAAGAGGTTGCCGACACCGTGGCCACAGCGCTCGGCAGCGAGATGTTCCGCGCGCAGTACGCCAACGTATTTGATGGGGACGCCTCCTGGCAATCATTGCAGATTCCTTCTGGAGATCGCTTCGTGTGGGAGAAGGATTCGACCTACGTGAAGCGTCCGCCGTTCTTTGATAACCTGAGCCGCCAGCCCGCCCCGGTGGAAGACCTGAAGGGCGTGCGTGTTCTCGCCGTCCTGGGCGATAGCGTTACCACCGACCACATCTCACCCGCCGGTTCCATTCCTGCCGATGGCCCCGCCGGAAAATATCTCATCTCCAAAGGGGTTCAGCCGAAAGACTTCAACTCCTACGGTGCCCGCCGCGGCAATCACGAGGTGATGATCCGCGGGACGTTCGCCAACATCCGCCTGAAGAACATGCTCGCGCCGGGAACCGAGGGTGGAGTTACCGTTCACCTGCCGGACGGCGCGCCCATGACCATCTTTGATGCTTCGGAAAAATACGCGCAGGAAAAAGTGCCTCTCGCGATTCTGGCCGGCAAGGAATACGGCTCCGGCTCGTCGCGCGATTGGGCCGCGAAAGGCCCACAACTCCTTGGCGTGCGCCTGGTGATCGCCGAGAGCTACGAACGCATCCACCGCAGCAATTTGGTCGGCATGGGTGTATTGCCGCTCCAGTTCCAGCCGGGAGAAACGCCCGCATCTCTCGGACTCACAGGCCGCGAGGTCTTTGCAGTTGCTGGCATCGCCAAGGCTATGAACGGGGAGAAAAGGATTACCGTCAGTGCCACGGATGAGAAAGGTGTGGAGAAGCAGTTCACCGCCATCGTCCGCATCGACACGCCGGAAGAAGGCCAGTATTACCAGAACGGCGGAATCCTACCGTATGTTCTGCGCCAACTCCTCTAGCGAATCGCATCAGAACGCCGACAGGGCTGACCGTGTTAAATATGGAGTGCTGATTGCTCCCCTGTGCCTACCAGTCGGTCAATAACTGCGAGTTAACTTTCGATTGTGCGAAATCAAAAAAATGATATAGTCTGTTTTTATGTACATTCCCCCGTGTATATTCGCAGTTGTGACATCCAGCTGGCTTGAGAAAACGCTCAAAAACCACAAGGAGTAATCCACATGGCACACTCGCAAACTCAGTTCAACCGTTTCAGGGGATTCCTTTTCATCTCACTGATAGTCGTTTTCCTGCTACTTCCGTCGATGGCCTTGGCGCAGAACATTCAGTGGGCGCGTCAGTATGGCACTGGCCGCGTCGATGCCGGTAATTCCATATCGACGATGGAGGGCAACGTCTACGTGGTTGGCGATACCATCGGAGTGCTGCCTGGGCAAACCAACACCAATCTGAATGACCGTGATGCCTTCGTAACTCGCTTTGATACGTTGGGGAACCAAACCTGGACACGGCAGTTCGGCTCCATCACGAGTGCAGAGGATGTCGCTACGGGCGCGGCGGCCGACGGGGCGGGTGTTTATGTTGTAGGCTGGACACGTGGCACGTTGCCACAGCAATCCAGAGTCGATGGCACAGATGCATTTATTCGCAAGTATGATGCAGCCGGCGCAGAAGTTTGGACGCGGCAGTTTGGAACAGTGGCCGATGACGAGGCGCTTGCCGTGGTCTCCCATACTTCCGGCGTATATGTAGTGGGAGTGGTCAATTGTTGCGCGGCAAGCCTCACGCCCCCCCCCTTCCGGCGATAGGAGGGAGCGACGCCTTCATCCGCAAGTATGACGGCAATGGCAATCACTTGTGGACGCGGCAGTTTGGCACAATTGACGCCGAAAGCGCCACCGGAGTGGCGGTGGATGCCTCGGGTGTCTACGTAACCGGAAACACCGGCGGAGCATTTGCCGGTCCCAGCGGTTTAAGAGATGGCTTTCTGCGTAAGTACGATCACGATGGCGCGGTGGTCTGGACGCAGCAGTTTGGAACAAGCACCCAAAATGAAGAGACCCATGCCGTAGCCGTTGGCCCTTCCGGCGTTTATGTCGGCGGCAAGACCACGGGAACATTCGCTACGCAGACTAAGGTAGGCGGTTTGTGGGACAGCTTCATCAGTAAGTTCAACCTCGATGGAGTTTCCCAATGGGTGCGGCAATTCGGCGGCACTGGCGACGGCGACGATGTTTATGGGCTGGCCATTGGCGGCGAATTACTTCTGGTGGCGGGCGCGGCGGAGGGCCCGTTGCCCGGCCAGACGTTCGTCGGCGGGGTGGATGCCTTCATTCGGCTGTACGATCCCAATGGGAATGAACTGGGCACACGCCAGTTTGGTAACGGATTGAATGACTATGGGACCGGAGTTACAGCGGATATCAGCGGCTTCTATGTCTCAGGCACCAAGCTGGGCGCCGCACTGGATCTGACACCAGTCGGCGATAACGACATCTTTGTCTTGAAGGTGATCCCGCCGCCTGTCGTGCCCGATCGTGGCGTGGTGAATGGAGCCAGCTTCGCGACTACCGCGGCTGCGCTGCCACCTCCGCCGCTTGCTCCCGGCTCCATCGCGGTAATTTTCGGGAGCTACCTCAACGACGGCTCGAATTCGCTTACTACCAACTTCGGTCCGGACGGGAAACTGATCACCTCGCTCGGGGGCACACAGGTGCGAGTGAACAATGTGCCGGCTCCCATTTTCTATTCAACCCCCGGCCAGGTGGCCATTCAGATACCGTTCGAGGTCGCCAGCCAGACAACTGCTTCGTTGGTGGTTACGGTGGCAGGCCAGTCAAGCGCTCCGAGAACGATCAGCATCGCGCCCACGGCTCCCGGCTTCTTTACGCTCAATCAGGCTGGTTCCGGGGCTGCAGTGGTATTGCATACCGATGGGGCAACCCCAGTAACCGCGGCCAACCCCGCGCGTCCCAATGAGGTGGTCATCTTCTACATGACGGGCTTGGGCGTGCTGAGTTCCCCGGTGGAGACTGGAGCGCCCGCGGGTGGCAACCCCTCGACCGTGTCGACAAATCTTAATATTGGCGGGATCGTGGCGGCTGTCGACTACGCTGGAGCGGCGCCGGGATTCGTTGGACTGAATCAAGTAAATGCTAGGATTCCCGCCAATGCCCAGACCGGAGCAAGCGTCTCGGTCATTTTCTCCATCGGAGGCAGATCAAGCAATCAGGTGACGATACCAATAGGACAGTAGCGCGGGAAGCGCGAGGCCGGAAGCGATGTTCCGGCCTCGCGGCCTCGTGGATTGTTTGCCGCACTTCTCGGCTATAATGTGCGGGTTGTCCTAATCTCCCGTTGCATGGTGATCCCCATTGTCCGAAGAACAATCCGCACCCTCCTCGCTTAGAACTATCGGCCTGATTCTAGGGCCAGTCTTATTTGCCGGCGCTTTGCTGTATCCCGCGCCGGAAGGAATGTCGCTGG
>CAMBEY010000287.1 GCA_945865705.1 Candidatus Sulfopaludibacter sp. SbA3 | reverse complement strand
GTTCGCTGATCCCTATGAATTTGCTGCTACATGCAGTGGAACCTTAAATTTTTATCACACCGTGGAAATCGGTGTCAACGGTTGATTCTATTCCAGGAACGATATTTTGGTGAATAGCGTGTACCTGAAACGCGTTTTGGCAGCAGAGTTAGCTGGGAATTGAGATAAAATCCCTCGCCATATCGGATCGAATACCTCCACCGTTATTTCATGTGTCTAAAAAGGGTCTACCGAAACGTCGAACATTCATTGTTTCCGCTTGATGCCGGGGTTTAGATTACCTAAAATTCTCGTAGGACCGTTCTGTTTGGATGGTTTAACGCAGGTTGGCTTGTAGAGAAATTGGAGCGGCTGGATAAAATGAAACAGATTCGCCTGCTCTACGTCATTTTGGCTGTGATGCTGCTGGCCAGCGTCGGCCCGTTGATTTTCTATGCCTCCAAGACTATGGAAATTAACGGACGGGCTCTGGAAACAAATGAGATTCTCCTGCAGAACACTATCACCCGGTCCATCGCTGAAGAAATCTCTATCTATCGAGAAACCTTCAACCAGATGCTGAACAACATGGACGGCATGTTGAATGCTCGAGCCGACCTGGTAAAAGGGCAGAATCAATTTCAGAACCCACAACTGCGGTCCATGCTGGAGCAGGTGGTGGGCTCCTCCACACAAGTGATCTACGCCACCATGTTGGATGCTCAAGGCAAAGGCATCCAAGCGGGCAACTACAATATTGAAAGCGATCTATTCCTGGTCCGCACACTGGAGCGCGGATTCACGGCAGCCCAGCAACGCCGCCAATTCCAGAGTGATCCTGTCATCGTCAACCGGGGCCAAGAACTATTCCCCGCCATGCTGGTCTCGCGCCCCATCATTCGAGATGATCAGTTTCAAGGCATGACCGCCGTCGTTCTGAACCTTCAGTTTCTGGTGGATCGCCTTCGTACCAGCAGTACCAGCGGGTTGCACGCATTCATCGTTGACAACACCGGTCGGCTTGTTCTGACTCCCAACGTCCAGGACCAATCCGTCGGCCAATCCATGGAGAGCTCCCCCATCGTCCAGATGTTTCTAAGCTGGAAAGGCAACGTAAAAGGGGCGGAAACCAGCGAATTTAACCTGGAAGAGAATAGCGAAGCAGTGCCCATGGTGGGAACCTACTGGCCTGTGCAATCCGTCGGCTGGGCAGTCATCGCGCAGAAGAAACGGGACGACGCCTATTCCTCAGTTCGTGAAGTCATATCCGCCACCACTTCCTGGGCTGTAGTCGCGCTGCTCATGTGCATTGGCCTCTCCTACGGTTTGAGCCTCTGGGTGGTCAGGCCCATCCGTGTTTTAACCAATGCCAGCCGTGCCATCGCCCAAGGTGACTTCACCAAGCGCATCGAATTGCGTAATCGCACAGAGATTGGCGAGATGGCCGCCACCTTTAATCACATGACAGCCGATCTGGAGCTTTACGTCGACAGATTGAAGACATCAGCGGAGCAAAATCGACAACTCTTCATGGAATCGATCCGCATGATCGCCGCGGCAGTCGACGAAAAGGACCCCTACACGCACGGACACTCCGAACGCGTCTCGCGCTACTCCGTGTTAATCGCCAGACATATTGGGATGCCCGAAGATGAAGTGGATCGCGTTCGTATTTCCGCTTTGCTGCACGATATCGGCAAGATCGGCATTGAGGATAAAATTCTGAAGAAACCGGGCATGCTGACCCCCGATGAGTTCGCCATCATGAAGCAGCATCCGCAGAAAGGTGCCGCCATCGCCAACCGAGTCGCACAGTTGCGGGAGATGGTGCCCGGAATCGAGCTGCATCATGAGTGGCTGGATGGACGCGGCTATCCCTACGGACTCAAAGGCAATGATATTCCCATCATGGCCTGCATTATCTCGGTAGCCGACACATTCGACGCCATGACCACGCACCGGCCTTACCAAACGGCAATGGAGCCTTCCGTGGCCATTGAATACATCCGTTCCTGCGCCGGGCAAAAGTTTAACGCCGATGCCACCGCCGCCCTCGAAGCTGTCTATGGAAGCGGGCTGTTGAAAGTTCAACGAGCAGCGGCGCTGGTCTAGTCGCGTTAGTCTACGTGCTTTTGGCCCTGCCTTTCGCCATGCGCAATGCATTCAGCATGCTCAATCCCACACGAGGCAATTCTGCTAAACTAAATCGAGATGGGTTTTCAACTGAAATTTGGTTGCCAATTCATTTAGCTGGAAAGGAAAAATCTCCCGGGCATGCCGCTCCGCATAATGGCGGCCTCCGGATGGGTAACAACATGAGCGCAATCGTATCTTCGACCCATGGAATCAGGCCCTCGAAACGCACTGAGCAGATCCGTTACGCCATCCGCGACGTGATGCTCATCGCCGAGCAAGCCCGCGCCGCCGGGAAGAAGCTGCTCAGCCTGAATATCGGCGACCCGCTCCTCTACGATTTCCCCACACCGCCGCACATCATTGCAGCCGCTCACCGCGCCATGCTCGACGGTCGCAATGGATATGCGCCATCGGCTGGTGTCCCCGAGGCGCTGGAGGCAATTCGCGCCGAGGCCGAGCGCGACGGCATTCGCAACGTTCAGGATGTGTTCACCAACTCCGGTGTCAGCGAAGGCATCGAGCTGGCCATCGCCGCGCTCACCGATCCAGGTGAAAACATCCTGCTCCCCTCGCCCGGCTACCCGCTCTACGACGCCGCACTGTTGTCTGTCGGCGCGGAGGGAGTCCCTTACCGGCTGGATGAATCAAACGGCTGGCAGCCCGACCTGGATGACATGGCCCGCCAGATCAATCCGAAGACGCGCGCCATCGTGGTGATCAATCCCAACAACCCCACCGGCGCGGTCTATAGCGTGGCCACGCTGCGCGGCATCCTGGAACTGGCCGCGC
Source organism: Candidatus Sulfopaludibacter sp. SbA3 (assembly GCA_945865705.1). Classification (GTDB taxonomy): domain Bacteria; phylum Acidobacteriota; class Terriglobia; order 2-12-FULL-54-10; family 2-12-FULL-54-10; genus SHUM01. The sequence continues at coordinate 897 of CAMBEY010000287.1, read as the reverse complement.
GCCACGGTCTGGTTATCTTCGCCGATGAAATCTACAGCAAGATGGTCCTGGATGGCCAGCCCGGCGACCAGCCGTTCGTGCCGATGGCCTCGCTTACCTCCGACCTGCCGATCATTACGTTTAACGGCCTATCCAAAGGCTACCTGGTTCCTGGATTTAGAATTGGATGGGGCATCGTCAGCGGCCCGAAGCAGGAAGTCGCCCATTACTGCGAAGCAATTCAGAAATTGATGAGGGCGCGGCTCTGCGCGAGTCACCCGATGCAGTTTGCCATTAAGCCCGCGCTCGAAGGCGACCAGAGCCACATCCATGTGGTAAAGGAAAAGCTGCGCCGCCGCCGCGACCTGACCGTTTCCGTGCTGAATTCGTTCCCTGAAATCAGTTGCGTCGCCCCCCAGGCGGCCTTCTACGCCTTCCCTCGACTGAAGATCAAGAAGAGTGATACCGAGTTTGTGCGCGATTTAATCCTCGAAACCGGTGTGATCGTCGTCCCCGGCTCGGGCTTCGGCCCAGCCAATGCGGAGGCTTACCCGGCGGCTTACCACGCTGCGGCGGATCACTTCCGCGTGGTGTTTCTACCCCAGGACGATGTACTCGAGAAGGCCCTCCGCTTGATTGGAGATTTCGCCGGACAAGGTTAGACAGGGCTGACATATCTAAGACAGGGCCAGAGCGGCAGCCGACGCCTAGGCCAGCTACACCAACTACTATTGATGGAATAGACGGAGTGACTTGCCGTGCAATTGAAGACTGACTTTCAAGGGAATGACCGCTACCTGCTCGACCCGGAACTTGCTGAATCCGTCTCCATCGCCCGCACCCTGGGCATGCCCTTGCTGCTCGAGGGCGAGCCGGGAACAGGGAAGACGCGCCTCGCTCAGGCGATTGCGGCATCCC
>CAMBEY010000286.1 GCA_945865705.1 Candidatus Sulfopaludibacter sp. SbA3 | reverse complement strand
GTGCGCTATCAGTTAATCCGCGAAGAGGGCCACTGGCGCATCCACGAACTGCAGATGCGGCGATCCTGGGCCGAAGAGTCAATTGACGATCTGCCGCGCACCAGCTTCATTTGAGTTACATCAAGGTATCACTGTTCTATGCTGGGCATCAGGATGAGCACCATCGGGGCGCCGACTGGCCGCTACACGGGGAGCCTGAACCGAATTGAACCTGCTGAATGAGTATGCCAAGGATGCGGTGATGGCCGTACAGGAATTCACGGTCCTTTCCGCGCGCGCCATCCAAAATATCTTTCGCCCGCCGCACTATTTTGACGATGTCATTACGCAGATGGACCGCATCGGCTTCGGGTCGCTGCCCATCGTTATCCTCACCGGATTTTTCACGGGCGCCGTCCTGGCCCTGCAAATGTCCAACACACTGAGTACTTTTGGCGAAACGTCCATCACGGGACAGTTAGTCATGCTGAGCTTGGTGCGCGAGCTGGGCCCGGTGCTGACTTCGTTAATGGTGGCCGGGCGGAACAGCTCGGGCATCGCCTCCGAGCTGGGGTCAATGAAGGTGAGTGAGCAGATTGACGCCATGCGCGCGCTGGGCACTGACCCGGGCCGCAAGTTGGTTACCCCGCGCCTGCTGGCCACCGTGATCATGCTGCCGTTGCTAACCATCGTCGCCGATTTCATGGGACTGCTCGGCGGCTTCGCGACTTCTTTATTCATGCTGCGCCTGAATCCGCAGCAGTACTGGCAGAGCGCCATAAACGCGCTGGAGTTCGAAGACATGTTCCAGGGACTGATCAAGCCTTTCATCTTTGCCTTTATCGTGGCCTTGGTGGGCTGCCACTACGGGTTGCGCACGCGCGGTGGTACGGAAGGCGTGGGCCGCTCGACTACACAGGCCGTGGTCGCGGCCTCGGTGATGATCCTGATCAGCGATTTCTTTATCACCAAGCTGCTGCTGGTGCTGGTGGAGTAGAAAACTCTTTCCAGTCGTCATTGCGAGCGCAGCGAGAGATAACGCGACAGCGCACGACGGCACGAGCCGTGGACTAGCGCGAGCCCTGGCCTGGACTGGAATGATGAGCGAACAGATGGCAATATCAGGCACCGAACCGGTCATTGAGTTTGATTCCGTCACTCTTGGATTCGGTGGCGATCCAGTGCTGCGCGATGTCAGCTTCGAACTCGATCCGGGCGAGACAAAGATTGTATTAGGCACGGCTGGCGCGGGAAAATCCGTGATGCTGAAGCTGGCCATGGGCCTGCTCGAAGCTGATGCCGGCGCGATCCGGGTGCTGGGTCAGGACATCACGCACCTGAGCGAAGAGGAGTTATTTCCCGCGCGCCGCAACATCGGCATGGTCTTTCAGGAGGGCGCGCTATTTGACTCGCTCACCATCGGCGAAAACGTGGGCTATGCCTTCGAGCGCATGCCGGAGGTCTCTGATGACGAGGCCGAGCGGCGCGTGCGGGAGTCGCTGCGCTTCGTGGAACTGGAGCACACCTATGACCAGTTTCCCTCCGAATTATCCGGAGGCATGCGCCGCCGCGTAGCCATCGCCCGCGCCATGGTCAGCCGACCGCCGTTGCTACTCTACGACTCGCCAACAGCGGGGCTGGACCCCATTACCTCGCAGCGCATTATCGCGCTGATCATCAAGCAGCGCGATGTACACCGCGTGAGTTCGTTGCTGGTAACGCACCGATTGCAGGATGCCTACTACATCGCGAGCTTCCGCTACGATGAAGCAACGGGCAGGCTGGTGCCCATCGAACGTAACGGAACTGCGCATCTGGGAAAAGGGGCGGCACGCACACGGTTCCTGCTGCTGCGCGAAGGCGAGATTGTTTTCCACGGCGAGCTGAACGACCTACTCGCATCGCGCGACCCCTACTTGCAGAAGTTTCTGGCATGAGATTAGACTAATTTTTCAACAAGCCGCCGGGCCATGGGCCGGAGAGACTGGCAGAATAAGCGTACCCCAGAGGATAGGATGACCCAACGCAAAGAGATTCGCTGGTCGCAGTTAAAAGTAGGCATAGTGGCACTGGCTGGAGTGTCGCTGCTGGCCATCACCATTTTCCTGATATCAGGCTCGGGTGCCTTCTGGACCGACAAGGCCCAACTTATCAGCTACGCGCCGGATGCGGGCGGACTGAAGACCGGCGCCGTGGTGCGCCTTGCAGGCGTGGATGTAGGAAACGTGCGCACCGTGCGCCACTCGGGACGACCGGTGAAGAGCGAAGCGGTGGAAGTCCTGCTCGAAATCCGTGCATCTTATCTGAGTGACATTCGCAGCGACTCGGAAGTATACATCGCCGCTGAGGGACTGCTCGGCCAGCGGTATATCAACATCTCGATGGGTACGTCTGCGGGCACGCCGATTCAGTCTGGTGGCGTGATCAAGTTTCACCAGACCCCGGAGTTCACCGAGCTGGTAGGCGGAAGCGCGGACCTGCTGGCCAATCTGAATTTGCTGACCACGCGGCTAAACTCCGTGGTTGGAAGCATCGACACCGGCGAGGGCACCATCGGGAAATTCATCAAGGATGACTCGCTGTACCTCCGCCTGGATGGCGCCGTGCGCAACGCCGAAGCTCTGATCGCCGATATCAACGACGGCAAGGGCAGCATCGGTCTTATGCTCAAGTCGGATGAGTTCTACCGCAACATAAATGACACTATCCTGAAGATGCAGTCGATCGCCAATCGCATCGAGAGTGGCGAAGGTACGGTGGCTAAACTGATCAACGACCCCGCTCTGTATCAGGAAACACGCGACATGGTTTCGCGCGGCTCGACCATGATCGACAACATCAATCAGGGTAAGGGAACGCTTGGCAAGCTGGCCACCGAAGACGAGCTGCACCGTCGCCTGACCAGCGCCATCTCCAATCTCGACAACGTGCTCACCGGCATTCGCAACGGCGACGGCACGGTAGGCAAGCTTTTCCACGATCCCACGCTCTATAACAACCTCAGCACGGTCTCCATGGAGATGCGCGAACTGATGGGTGACTTCCGCCGCGACCCCAAGAAATTCCTGACCATTCAACTGAAGATATTCTAAGCAACAGATATTCTAAGCCACAATGCGCGCAAGGCCGCGCCGTACGGCAGGATGGCCATCAAGAAATTTCCGCGCTGCGGATACTCCCGCTCGCCGATCAGTGACACCAGCGAGCGCCAAGGTCACGTAACCCTGATGCGCAAGACGGCGAGCCTGGGTGCGGTGGCGTTCATCTAGTTGTGCCTCGCGTGAATAGATGAGGATCGCGGGGCATAGCCCGGCGATGGCGGGACGGGCCAAATACACCGGGAGCGTCGCACCCAGGGCAGGTATTTTGATCGTGCGAGTAACAATCTCCTCCGGCAGGTTTCCATGCGCATTTGGCAGGAATGAATTGCTGGAGCCCGCAAGTAGTTTGCCTGGGGCAGCCGCCAGTACAAGCCCCAGTGCCTGCCCAATCGTCTGCAATGCCCGGCGGCGCGTCCATTGACGTGGCTCTCGGGTTCCATCGTCTCGATTTAGACTCGCGGTCATCTGGAATTGACTATTCATCAGGTTGCCTAATCACGGTTAGGTACCGCTCCATCCAGCCGCGCCGTGGTCCGCATAGTCGAAGTTATCATATTCGCTGAGTGCGGCGGTAAACGCGGGAAAATATAGCCCCCACAAGGTCAGCACCGGGCAGCAATAGATTGAGTTCCCTTCCCGTGAGTGCTAACATAGTGCCAGTCTATATCTGAAGGGGAGGTCAACATGGAAGACAATAATTCCGGAACCAAATTTGTTTACTTTCTGACC
>CAMBEY010000285.1 GCA_945865705.1 Candidatus Sulfopaludibacter sp. SbA3 | reverse complement strand
GTTTCCATGGTTCAATTATTGGTAGCCGCGCCACAAGAGATTCTCGACGACCTGAAGATGGACCCGTTGATCTCCGTGGATCAAAACGCCCCGGTGAAAGATGTCATTGAACTGGTGGACAAATACAACCTGCTCTCGCTGCCCGTGGTGGACGAGCAGGGCCATCTTGCCGGCGTGGTAACCGTGGACGATGTAGTCACCGCGCTGCACCCGCGCTAGGAAACCGAGCCGCGCGCGCGTGACAGTGCCGCGCGCGTAAGCAAGCGGGCCGATGGAACACGACGCCTCGAACGCCGCCCGTGAGATTGCAGTCTGACGTGGTGTTCGGGCGTCGTGTTCGGGCGTGGAAAGACTTTGGCGGCCGGGACGTGATTTTTCCACCGGCCCGCTTGCTTACGCGCGCGGCACTGTCGCGCCGGCACGGCACTGTATATATGATTTGCCCGAGTGATTCTGAACATGAATTTTCTGAAACGATGGAAGAATCACATTTTGATCTTCCTCGCCGTGCTCGGTCCCGGCTTTATTACGGCCAACGTGGACAACGACGCGGGAGGGATCTACACCTATTCCCTCGCTGGCGCGCGCTTTGGCTACTCGCTGCTGTGGACGCTGATACCCATTACCTTTGTGTTGGTGGTCGTGCAGGAGATGTGCGCGCGCATGGGCGCGGTTACGGGCAAGGGTCTCGCCGACCTGATCCGCGAGGAGTTCGGCTTCCGCATCACCTTCTTTCTGATGCTGGCGCTGACCGCGGCGAACCTGACCAACGTGATGGCGGAGTTCGCCGGAGTGGCCTCCAGCCTGCAAATTCTCGGCATCTCAAAATACATCTCGGTGCCGCTGGCGGCGGCGGGCGTCTGGCTGCTGGTGGTCAAGGGATCGTATAAGACCGTCGAAAAAGTTTTCCTGTTCGCGTGTAGTTTCTATATCTGCTACATCTTCGCCGGAGTGTTGGCCAAGCCCGACTGGCTGCAGGCGGCCGAATCCACGATCATTCCAAAAATTCAATGGGAGCCGGGGTACCTGCTGATGATCATGGGCATCACCGGCGCGACGGTGGCTCCGTGGATGCAGTTCTATCTGCAATCGGCGATTGTGGAGAAGGGCGTGGAGGCCAAGCAATACGCGCAGTCCAGAGTGGAGGTCATCGTAGGCTGTTTCGTCGCCCTGGTGGTGGCCCTGTTTATCACCATCTCCTGCGCGGCAACATTGTTCATGGCGGGACAGCGCGACATTGTGGACGCGGCGGACGCCGCCATCGCGCTACGTCCGCTCGCCGGGGAACACGCTTCCCTGCTCTTCGCGCTGGGCCTGTTCAATGGCTCGCTCTTCGCCGCCTCCATCCTGCCGCTGGCCACCGCCTACACGGCCTGCGAGGGCCTGGGGTTCGAGGCCGGCGTGAATAAAAAATTCAAAGAAGCACCGGTGTTCTACTGGCTCTATACGCTGCTCATCGTGGTCGGCGCGGGACTGATCCTGATCCCCGGAATTCCACTGGTGAAGGTGGCTTATCTCTCGCAGGTGGCCAATGGCGTACTGCTGCCCGTGGTGCTGGTCTTCATGTTGAAATTAAGCAATCGCAAAGACCTGCTCGGAAATATGACCAACTCGCGCGGCCACAATTTCATCGCAGGCTCCACCGTCGTCGGATTGGTGGTGCTGAGTATCGTCCTGCTCGCCATGCAACTGCTGGGGAAGGCCTAATCCAGTTTACTGTGGCGTCACAGAGCCGCGCGCGTCAGCGAGCGGACCCGCTCGTCCAACGGCACAGACCGTTGAACGGGTCCGCTCCCTCGCGGTCGAGGCTCTGTGACACCGTCCGGTTCCCGCTATTCCCTTCGCATCCGGTTCCGTGTATATTGCAGGACATCGGTGGATTGGAGCGAGGGGGGCGTATGCGAAGTGCCTTGAATCAAGCGTTGTCGTGCGTTGCCGTTGCGATTTTCCTGGGACTGCCGTCATTGCTGACGCAAGCAATCGCCGCGACTCTGCCGCCGGTCACCATTAATGACAATCGCACGCCCGCCGGCGTACTGCGCAATGGAGTGCTCTCGCTGCGTCTGGAGATTCGCGAAGGCATCTGGCATCCGCTAGAGGAAGACGGCGACGCCATCCCCATCTTCGCTTTCGCGGAAGTCGGCAAGCAAATGCAGGCACCGGCGCCGCTGATTCGCGTGCCGGAGGGAACGCGCATCGAAGTTACGCTTCGCAACGCGACTCCCGTGCCCGCTGTTCTTCACGGCCTGCACCAGCGCCCCGGCAAGGCCAGCGAACTCATCACCGTTCAGCCCGGAGAGACGCGCGAAATTCGTTTTCTGGCTGGCCTTCCCGGCACTTATTCCTATTGGGTGGCAGCGCCCGTCGATGGGGCTCCTATCCGCCGCCTCAAGGATTCCCAGTTGGCGGGAGCGTTCGTTGTGGACGCGCCGGGCGCAACTCCACAGGATCGCATCTTCCTGCTCACGCGCTGGAACGGCCCGCAGCGCACCATGATCAACGGCAAGTCATGGCCCTTCACGGAGCGATTCACATTTGAAAAAGGTGAGACGGTCCGCTGGAAGTGGATCAATGCCTCCGACGTAAACCATCCGATGCATCTGCATGGCTCCTACTTCAACGTGGAAGGCGTCGGCAATGGCGAGACCTTCACGCGCTACGATGACTCGACACGCCTGAAAGTGGCCACGCACTTAGTTGATCTCGACGAGACCTACGAGATGACCTGGGTCCCGGAGACCCCCGGCCGCTGGACCTATCACTGCCACAAATTGGTGCACATGCGCCTGCCTGTGCCCATGGAGCTGGGCGACATCGGCGGCACGCCGGTCGCCATGGACGAACACTCCAAAGCACATGATGTGAACTACGCGGGAATGGGTGGAATGATTCTCGGCATCACGGTAGTCGATAGCGGCAAGGCATCTCCGGCAACAACGTGGCGCGCGGAGCGCAAGTTGAACCTGCGCATCGGCGAGCGCAAGGCGAATCCCAGCCTCTATGAATTAACCCTGTCCGAGCCGGGCATCGAGCCGGGCATTGATGCGGCCAGGCCCACCGTGCCGGCGGGTGTAACGCCTCTGGTGGGCCCGCCGATTATTCTTCAGCAAAATCAGCCGGTGGAGATTACCGTCGAGAACCAGAGTCACCATGCGACGGCGATTCATTGGCACGGCATAGAACTCGAAAGCTATTACGACGGCGTGCCCATGTGGGGCGGCAAGGATCAGAAGCGCTCGCCCGCCGTGGAACCCGGCGAAAGTTTTGTGGCACGCATGGCGCCGCCCACTGCGGGAACGTTCATTTATCACACCCATTACCATGACGAGAATCAGCTGACCAACGGGATACTGGGGCCGATCATCGTTCTTCCAGCGGGCACCCAGCATGACCCAGAGACGGACAAGGCGTTCCTGTTTGCACTCGGCCCGGCTAACCCGTTCGGCCCGGTGGTCCTGCTGAATGGCTTGCCCCAGCCCACGGCGATGCAGCTCTCCGCCGGACAGAAATATCGGATGCGCTTCATCAATATCTCCGCGGCGTTCGGATCGCTGCGCGTGTCGCTACGCCCTCCGGGTGAACAACAAGGTAAACCCGTTGCATGGCGCGTCATCAAAAAAGACGGCGCGGACCTGCCATCCGCCTACGACAAGCTTCAGCCGGCCAGCCTGCAAGTCTCGGTCGGCGAGACCTTCGACGTGGAGTTTGAATCCAGTTCGCCGCAAGAACTACTGCTGGAAGGCGCCAATCCCGATGGCCGTCGCGCCAGCCAATTGCTGAATTTCCGCCCAAAAGCCCAGCCTTAATGGCGGTTGCCGCGTGACAGT
>CAMBEY010000284.1 GCA_945865705.1 Candidatus Sulfopaludibacter sp. SbA3 | reverse complement strand
GGGTGGGCGAGATATCAAGCGGGGGTGGGTAGGCCGCGAAAATAGCCCGCGCCATCCAAAACCGGGATGACGCGGCAGCCCTTCCGGTCTTCTGAATCTGCGTGGTACCATCCTCCGCACTTCAATCCAACTGCTAGAACGCGCCACGGTGGGGTTGGGCGCGGGATGGATAGTTAAGCGATATGCCGATTTTCTCCCGCCGACGGGTGCTGGCGATCTTCTTTGTTGCACTGGTTGTGGTGCTGCTGACCCGGCTGCCGCTGATGCCGGAGCAGCTCTACTCATTTGACTCCGTGAATCTGGCGTTGGCGCTCGATGATTTTGATCCGCTGCGCAATCAGCCGCAACCTCCGGGCTATCCATTTTTTGTGGGCGAGGCGCGGATGGTGAACCTGCTGCTCGATAGTCCTGAGCAGACTTTCATCGTGCTGCAACTCATTATCGCCGCGCTCACGTTGGGCGTGATGTATCTGCTGGGCGCGACGATGTTCTCGACCAGTGTGGGATTGGTGGCCGCGGCGCTGCTGGCGGTGAATCCGCCGTTTTGGTACGGCGGGCTGACCTCGTCGCTGCGTCTGCACTCGGCGCTGTTCTCCTGCCTGATGGCGTATCTGCTCTGGCGCGCCCTGAAGAGCACTGATACGAATACAGTGCCGAGCGAGGGGCTGTCTGGCGAAGGCGAAAGGCAGGCCGGCGAGGGTCAGGCCAGCGAAGGGCAGTCCGGCGAAAGTCAGTCTGGAAAGTTGAGCGCGGAAAAGTATTTCCTCATCGTGTCGCTGATACTCGGGCTGGCAGGAGGGTTTCGCCCCGTTGTGGAACTGCGCATGTTTCCGCTCTGGTTGTTTGTGGGCTGGCGACTGGGCGGCTTGCGCCTGCTGAAACGCGGCATGTTGCCGCTGGCGGCCGGGACGCTGGCGTGGATTGCCGTGCTGGTAATTGACGCCGGCGGGCCGCTGCGCTTGTTCACCGCGTATTCCGCCTACCTCTATGAGCAGCTTCACCAGACCTCCGCGCTGATTGATCCGACGTCGTCGGTGGGGGGAGGATGGCGGCGCATGGCGGGCCGCGTGATGATCTGGACGGGCATGGGCGCGCTCGGCTGGGTGTGGACGCTGCCAGGCCTGTGGCGACGGCGCGAAGAGTGGCTTGACTGGCGAGATCGCGCGTATTTTCTGGCGATCTGGTTCCTGCCGTCGCTGGCATTCGACCTGATCGTACACGCGGCCGATCCCGATCACATACTCGTTTCCGTGCCAGCGCTGTGCGTGTTGGGCGCTGCGGCCCTGGTGATGGCCGAGCAACGCATTCCGCGCTGGTGGCACTGGCTAATGGATCGCGGCATTGCAGTCTGGCTGTTCTTCTCGTTGGGATATCTGCTGTGGGATCTGCCGGAATTTCTGACCCCGGGCATGGTGGCCTTGCGTGCGTCATTCGCGCTGGCCGCTTTTTTCCTGCTGCCGCGCCCTGCTCCAGCGGGGACGGACGCCGCTGGTCCTTACCGTTACCGGGTTCGCGGCCCGCTGGTGTTTCTGGCCCTGACCTTGAACATCCTGTTCTTCTTCAATTTCTACCGGCCGCCGGAGTCGCCCATGGACCTCGGCCTAGGCCGTCTGCGCGGGCTCTCCGATCCGCTGCTGATGGGGACCTATGAGACCTCCTACGCGCGCGTGCACTGGGTAGATGTGATCACCAGCGCTGCGCTGCTCGAGCTCGGGCGACTCGAGTCGCGCGACAATCATGAGTTGGGGCGCCAGTTGCTGATTGTCTGGACACGCGATGCGACGCCGGAGTGGCGCAAGGTGGCGTACTACTATCCGCATGACAGGGTGATGGTGCTGGAGGAGCGCGGCGATCCCACGGCGATGATCACTAAAGCCCGGCTATGGCAAGGGCCGAACATTCTGCAGGAGTACGCCGGCGGCGATCCAGTGCGGATTCCCGTGCCGCGCGGGACGCGCATTATCTGGCTGGTGGCCGGAGGCAATGAAGCGGAGTTGGTTCGGTCCGTGCCCGTCAAGAAATCCAAGTCCGTCTATTACACCGATCTGCCGGAGGCGCCGCAGCGCATCCGCTGGGGCTCATTCGAGTTTGTTGTGGAGTAGGTGAATGATCCCCACAGAGCAGAATGTTCTATCGCGGCTCTGTTCCTTAATTTCGCGGAACCACGGCGCGCTTGACGAAGGCGCCGGGATCGTCGCCACTACGCACAATGGCCATTCGGTTTAAAGTTCTCACGCGTTCTTGCCGAAATCCTAGGGCGTGTTAACACTATCGGAGGGCCTCGACGATCAGGGCGAAGTTGGGTGCTTCCGCCATCTAGTGTTGTTAGGCTGCCAGGGAAAGCGGCGGAATCTCCCTTGGTAGAGATTTCCGTTCCAAAGCGACGTGGAAGATGATCCGCGTTAAGCGCAAGAAATTCGACAGGGACATGAACACCTCCCGAAACGTCAGTCGCTTCGTAGCGAGTCCGGCTTGCATCGCAGGAGTTCTCGTCTCCGACCCAAACTTCAATGCACGATGTGGTCGCAGGAAGTTGTAATGGCAACGCAACAATTCAAGATGATCATCCAATCGCTCAACTCGACGAGCATGGCTGAGGGTTCTGCGGTGCAAGTAAGCAGAACCACTCCGAATCGTCAGGTTCAATCGCTCGATGTACGAGGTGTTCAGCTTCCGCGAATCCTCGGAGGTGCGCCACGTTTCTTCCCATCGCCAAGTGGCCCCGGTTCTGGTTTTTCTCTTCACGCTTACGATTCGATCTTTTCTTCGTTGCTTGATGACTTGTGCGTACAGGCAGGCTACCCCAAAGATTCGTTTCACAACCTGTCGATAAAACTTGAAGCCATCAGTTGCGATCAATGGAATCCGGGCCGTTTTCATTCTGGTGAGAATATCTTGGAAGAGGGAGAGCGTGTTCTGATAACTCCGCTTTCCAACCACGGTCGCAGGCCAGAGCCGCGACCAGACTTCGATAGCAGCGAAGATCCAAACCGGCGGTTGCCCAGTGCCGCCGACCATCGTGCAGATCTCGTCAACTTGCAGTTCACGAATCCTGACCTTGAAGATCCGTTGATGGTTAAAGCGACGACACGATGCAGCGGCCTTCTCCAACCAACGATCAACAGTGTTCCAAGCAATTTGTTTCGCTCTAGCAATCGAGGATTTGTTTACACCCTCGACGCTCATCGCAGCAACTTCGTCAAAAGTTGTGCGCCGATGTTGGAGCCGATGATAAAGGGTACCGAGGTTCTTGTAAAAAGTCCTGCCACAACTTTCGCATCGGAATCTTCTCCGTTTTCCCCATCGGGTTTGGTAAAATCCGAAACGAATAACCATTCCGGCAGAGGATTTGGAATGGGATCGGCCATTTTCGCTAGGACAACGGAGAAGTTTCATGGTTCTTGGACCCGCTCAACAACAGGACTACTGAACTCAAAAATAGGTCTTAAACCATAACACATGAATACGTTACTAGAAACCCAACAACAGTCCCAACAACAGTCGATAGCGGAAGCACCCTAAATGGGGTTATGGAAAAATTCGAAATCGTGATAATAAAAGAGTTAGGGATCTCGGGCGGTTAGCTCAGTTGGTTAGAGCACCTGCCTTACAAGCAGGGGGTCGCAGGTTCAAGTCCTGCACCGCCCACCATTTCTTTTCCGCCGATCACCGGTTTCTCCGCGCGGCTCGCACACCTGGAAAATCACAAAATATTATTTAACCCTCTTGCCGGGACGGGATACAATCGGCTCTGCAATGAGTATTGGCGCGGGCTTAGCGCTGGGAGATGCTCTCCCTGATTTCACCCCGTGCATTATATTTCAAGAAGTGT
>CAMBEY010000283.1 GCA_945865705.1 Candidatus Sulfopaludibacter sp. SbA3 | reverse complement strand
GGGGGGGAGCGAGCGGCTACGCGGAGACGCTCGTGGGGACGTGCGCGATGAGGCGAGCCAGAAAGTCGCCGGTGATTTCCGGGCACTCAATGAACGAAAGATGTCGCGCCTGCGGGATGATTTCAAGCGTCGCGCCGGGGATCAGCCGCACCATCTCACGCGACATGTCCGGCGGCGTGGCGCCGTCGTTCTCGCCGACAATCACGCCGGCTGGCAGACGCAGTGCGGGGAGCTTGGCGCGCAGATCGACCGCGCCCAACATGCGGCACGACGCGGCGAACGACGGAACATCATTGGCGGCAAACGCAGCGAGGGCTCGCGCCACGGTGTCCGCGTGCTCGGCCTGGAAGGTTTCCGTGAACCAGCGCGCGCGCTGAAATTCGACCAGCGAGGCCATGCCCTTTTCCTCGGCCTGCTTGGCGCGGCCCTCCCACGCCTCCGGGGCGTTCGCGCCAAACCACGCGGTGGTGTCCACCAGTCCGAGGCTCTGCACCAAATCCGGGCGGGAGACGGCGATCTGCAAGGCGACGCATCCGCCCATCGACGCACCCGCTACGTGCGCCTTGGTCCATCCCACGTGCTTCAATAAATCTTCCAGATCGTGGCCGAATTGTTCGACACTGTATGGGGCAGGCGACTTGGACGACGCCCCGTGGCCGCGGCAATCATAAGTGAGCACCACCGCACGGTCGGCCAGGCGCTCGACCACGCCATCCCAAACGAACTCGCCGAGTCCCAGCGTATGCACCAGCGCCAGTCGCGGCAGCCGCGCGCCGGGATCGCCATGCACCGTGTAGTGAATCGCCGCGCCGTCGCGTGTGCTCGCGTGTCCTGAAATTTTGTCAGCCATGAACGTTTCGTCCGCCTCGTGTGAGATTTATCTGGAACAGCAGCCGACTATATCGTCGCAATTCCAAAGTTGTCAACGTCGCGGATGAGTGGCGCATCTATGTAGCGCCGGCATCTTGCCGGCTTCCGGAGCCGCCAGGATGGCGGCGCTACTTCGCAGGCGCGAACATCTCCGGCAGTTTATAGATGAAGACGACTCCATCGCCGCCCACGATCAATTCCTGCGCGGCGGGATTGATGGCCAGCCGACTGCCGGGAATCTTGCTGATCGGCGTGTTGTTCAGCGCCACGACGGGGGCCACGTCGCCGGTGTCGCCGTAGTTCCACGCGCCGATGAAGCGCTGGCCGCGATAACCGAAGCCGGCATTTCGCGGAGCGCTTTCTTCCGCCGTAGCTCCCGGGCCGGTCTCGCGGATCAAACCACCGGCGATGATTTTCTTCCCTTGTGGATACAGCTTCACGTCGCGCGTGCCGATGCTGGTTCCCACGCCGGTCTTTGGTCCCGACAGAATCCACTTCGGCGCGGCGTCGCCCTCAGCGGTGCGGTCAAAGATTAATATTTGATGATCGTTGACCACCGCCATCACATTGTTGATGGGGTCCACCTCCACGCGAATGGGTCGGTCGAGAAGCGTCTTCGGGCCGCGCAGGATGCGCAGCGGGGCGACATCGCCGCGCGCGGTATTGCTGAACACCAGAATGGCATCGTTGGTGAACTGCGCGACGTATATCTCCTTGTGAGTGGCGTCCACGGCCACGTTGTCGGGGGAACTCAGGAGTGTCTTGGGGCCTTGAATCACGCGCAACGGCGGCTCATTGCCGTTAGCGCCGCCGCGGAAAAACAGGATGGCCTGCGCGAAGGGGTTGGGTGCGATCAGCTCGTCGCGAACGGTGTCAATGGCGATGTAGTGACTGGTGCGGGCCTGTAATGTCTTCTCGCCCTGAATGATTCTGGTGGGAACTGCGTTGCCATCCGCCGAACCGGCGTATACCGAGATTCTCGGTTGACTCACTCAGTTGGGAGCGAGTATCTCATTGCGCTTGGCGTCATAGGCCACCGCGCCGATGCGGCCCATGCTGGCCATTGGCGCATTGTCCACCGCGGTGCGAATGACGCGCTTCGGCGCGATGTTGCCTTGAGCGATGCGCGGAAAAACGGCGGCGATATGATTGTCCCAACTCACTACCCACAACTCATTATTCTTGGGATCAATAGTGACTCCAACGGGTCCTTTCAGTCGGGTCCGCGATCCTTTCAGTACTCTGGTTGGCGCGACGTTGCCGCCGGCGTTGCGCTCAAAGAACAGGAGTGAGTCATCTCCGGTGTTTGCCACAACTAACTCATCACTCACTGGATCACGAGTGATTCCGTCGGGGAGGTTCAAGAGTGTTTTCGGCCCTTGAATGGTGCGAATCGGCGCGGCATCGCCTTGACCCATGCGCGCGTAGATGGTGATGGCTGCGGGAATGAACTTGCCGGTAGATGGCGCAAGCGGCAGGACGCGGCCCGGCTCGGTGTAGCCGAGCGCCGAGCGCGTGAGGCTGTCCGGCCCGCGACGCTCGCCCTCACCGGGCACGGTCTCGCGCCAGTTGCCGTGGTTGGTTACATATATCTCATCGGAGTCGCTGTCCACGTAGATGCCGTGCGGATCAGCCAGCATGGTCTTCGGTCCCTGTATGTAGCGCTTGGCTTCCTCATCTTCCTTGAAGACGCGCGGGAAGGCGCTGATGCGGTTGACGTGCTCGGTGGTGATGAACAACTCGTCATTCTTGGCGTCCAGATAAATCCCGGCGGTGGAGCGCGGCGTAACGCCATCAAGCTGGCGCAGCGGCACGACATTTCCGTTGGCGGAGAGCGAAAATACGTTGATGGTGCCGCTCTCGCCCTGCACGGAATACAGCTCGCCATGCTGCGCGGAGATGGCCACGCCGCAGATCATGCCCAGGTCGGCCTTGGGGCCGGAGATGCGGCGCTTGGGTTCCATGATGCGGTCGGTGGGCGGGAACTGCGATGGATAGACGAGGACGCTGGTGTCGGCCGACTCCTTGTCATTGGCCATGAACACCTCGCCGTGCTCGATATCAATGGCGATGGCGCGGAAGACGGGGTTGGGGTCGGCGATGCTGCGCGCGGGCGCGCGATCAAGAATCAGCGTGCGCCGCTCCGCGGTGCGCGCTGCTTGCTGGGCCTGAGCAATTTCCGGCCAGAAGTTAGGCGCAATCGCACAGCTGGCGACGAGCAGGCTCGCTAGGGCCAGATACCATCTTTCTTTCGAGTGAATCAGCTTGGTGAGCATAGTTTCCTCCAAAGGGACTTGTATTGGCGTCGGTGCTATGCGGCGCGGCGTCGGCCGCGCGATTTATGAATGTCCAGCGCCAGCCCCAGGCGATCTGCGTAGATGAGCAATTTTTCGATGCTCATCTGAGAAATGTGGCCTCGCAGCAAATTGCTGATTACGGGCTGATGCTCGTCGAGGATCCGGACCAGCGCGGATTGAGTATGCTTCATCCGCTTCACTTCCGCCAGGATCGAAGCGAGAATCTTGGCCTTGAACTTTAGCGCCAGCGCTACCTCGGACGGAAACCCGAGGTCTGCGAAGATGTTGTTCCCGGCCCGGGAAACATGACTCGACCTGTTTTTGCCGCGCCGCGCATTTTTGCTTTGCCATCTCCGATTTACTGCGCTGGCTTGGTGGCAGTCATCTTGGCGCGCAGGGCGGCGCGGTCGACTTGCGCGCCGCGCAGATAGACGCTGGAGATGCGGCGCGTGTTGGTGATGTCAGTGAGTGGGTCGGCGTCCAGCACCAGGAAGTCGGCGGACTTGCCGGACTCAATCGTTCCGGCGTCTGCGATTTGCAGCAGCGCGGCGCCGTTGCGGGTGGCGGCGACGATGACTTGCGCGGGCGTCATGCCGGCCTTCACCATGTCGGCCATCTCGACGTGCGCGGCCCAGGGGACGCCGCCGTCGGTGCCGACCACGATCTTCA
>CAMBEY010000282.1 GCA_945865705.1 Candidatus Sulfopaludibacter sp. SbA3 | reverse complement strand
GCCGCGCGCGTGAGCAAGCGGGCCAATGGAAAACCCCCATCCCGGTGGCGGATGCTTTTTCCCCGCCCGCGCAAAACGTCATCGTGAATTACAAACGTATGGTGAAACCGGAACTCCGACGTCCGGGACAGTGTGTTCCATCGGCCCGCTTGCTCACGCGCGCGGCACGGTGACGCGCAGACCAGTCTGGTAGCCACGGCACGATTTGCGTGCCGTGGGCTTTTCTGCCGCGCAGCCACCAATGCAAATGCCCACGGCGAGAATTGCGCTCACCGTGGCTACCCATGCCTCCTAAACACCATTCCTGCGGGGGAAGCTGGGGTACAATTTACTGGTGTGGATTCGATGCTGCTGAGTGCGCTGGGGAATCTTCTTGGAAAAATCTTCGCTACAATTGGAAAAGTCTTCGCTACAAGCCGCGACGGAGGCTGTGGCGGAGTCGGTGAAATCCGGCGAGCCAGCGCGGGCTACACCATTCCTGCCCGCACAAGGCCTGCCCGCACAAGACACGCCAGCACAAGGCACGCCCGCACAGGGCCTGCCTGCGCAGGGGAAAGCTAAAGTTTGCGCTGCTTGCGGGAGCGAATTCCAGTGCTTCGCGGAAAGTGCCTGTCAGGGAAGCGCTGGAAGCCAAGGGAGCGCGGGGTGCTGGTGCGCGGCGGTGAAAACAACTCCCGGCGTACTGGAGGCACTGCGCGCCAGTTATCAGGATTGTTTGTGCGCGGGCTGTCTCGACAAGGCCGCGCAGACGATCGAATCTGCTTCCCTTTAAACTTCCGTACCGGAGCGCTGCAGCAGCGCGGCGAAAAAACCGTCTGTCGCGTTCTGCTCCGGGCTGGTCTCCAAATAATCAGCAGCGAGAAGGTTCCCCACGCGGGGATCAGACGCCTCCCTCATGAAGGGTGTAAGACGCGGGGATTCCTCGCGCAGGCGCACCAGCCGGAACTCGGAATGACTCGCCAGGAAGGCCTCGACCACGCCACGGTTTTCTTCCGGTTCAAACGAACAGGTGCTATAGACTATTCTCCCGCCCGGCAACAGCGCGGCGGCAGCGCGATCCAATAAGTTGAATTGCAGCGCGGCCAGTTGCGGAATCGCCTCCGGCTGAAGCCGCCATTTGATCTCCGGATTGCGGCGCAGCGTTCCCGTGCCGCTGCATGGCGCGTCCACGAGTATGCGGTCAAACACTACGCCAAACGGCAGAGGTTGTGTGCCATCCAGCACCACGCGATGAATGTTCGCGGCTGGGTTCGGTCCGCCTGAAGCCATCGCTGGGACCATCGAATACCGCAGCCGGTGGTGATGGAGATCGCCCGCGATGACGCGCCCCTGCGTGCTGTTCCCTGAGGCGCCGGCGTATCGGGCCAGCAGCGCGGTCTTATTGCCCGGGGCGGCGCACAGGTCCAGCACGCGATGGCCGGGGCGCACATCGAGCAGCAGCGGAATGAGTTGCGACGCCTGATCCTGGATAGCGATCTCACCGCGGTGATACAGCCCGGTCGCGGTTACCTCTCCACCCAGGATGGTGATGCAGTCCTTCAGAATGGCGGAGGGCGTTGCATTCACGTTTGCCGCTATCAAATCTTCCAGGATTTTTTCCGCGCTATCGGCCTGATTGCCGCGCACGTAGACTACTGGAGCTTGATTGCTGCTCTCGGCGCGTAGGGCCGCCTGCGCTATTCCCAGCCGCGCCGCCCAGCGCGCCAGCAGCCAGTCCGGGTATGCCCACTCGATCGTCTTCCATTCGAGATCGCTGATTCCCACCGGGCGGAGATTGGCAAAATTGCTGCCATGCGCCAAGGCGCTTGCTTTGCGCAGCACGGCATTCACCAGTCCGGCGGCGGAAGTTTTCCCGGCCCGCTTGACCAGCTCCACTGATTCGCCGATGGCCGCGTGCGCGGGGACACGCGTGAGATTCAGCAATTGATAGATGCCCAGCCGCAGCGCGATACGCACCTCGGCGTCGAACTTCAACCAGCCTCCCTGCGTGAATCGCCGGGCGATGAAGTCGAGCTTCCCCTGCCAGCGCAGGCTGCCCATCACCAACTCGGTGCACAGCGCGGCGTCGCGCAAAGAGAGATTGTGGGTAAGCTGTCCGCGCAATAATTCGGAGGCGAAGCTCGCTTGCTTCTCCACGCGCAGAAGTATTTCAAAAGCCGCCCGCCGCGCCGGACTGGGTGGTTTCGGGCGGGAGGTATTAGGTTTGGAAGCTTTGTTGGAAGGAGAGGATGGTGCAGACACTTAAGGCAGCCGGTCGCCGGGAGGGCCGCCGCCCTGATCGTCGTCGCCGCCACCACCGCTGGGAGGAGGCGCGCCTTCATTCGAGCCCGAGTCCGAGCCACTGACGCCGCCGCCGGAGCCGCCACTGCCCGGATTGCCCGATCCCGCCGCAGGCCCGCTGGCCGGACCACCGGCAGTTGAACTCCCGCGCTGGGATTTGATCTGAGCCAACGTGTTGCCAACCGCACGGACCACGCTGCCAACAATACTGCGCGGCCCGACGGGCTTGGCCGCCGCCAGCGGAATGTCCGCGACAACCTCAATACTTTCGCCGCCCTGCACCAGCACTTCCTGGCCGGGCATCAGCCGATGGCGCACCGCAACCGCGCCTTCTTCCACGGAGACTATGGTGCTTTCCGTGGGGCTGACTTCCACGTCAAATGTGGTCCCGCGCACGGAGATGACCGCGGTCGGCGAGGTAACGCGAATGGACGGATCGTCCTTGGTCAGCTTCTGCACATGAAAACGAATTTTGCCCAGATAGAGGTCGATCATATCGCGCAAACTGAAGCGATTGGCGCGGAAGGCGAAGCGCGAGTTGGGGAAAATTTCCAGACGGCTCCCGTCGGGGAGGGCCAGCTCCGCGAAGCCGTCCGAGCCGGTAACCATTACTTGACCAGCCTGAATCTCCTGTCCGCCGGAGACCGCCCACATTTCACCGCCACGCTCGATCGAAACTCTGCCGGCGGCCGTGGCGATCTGCGCGGTATTCATCGAGAATTGGGCAAACTGCGCGCTGGCCGCAGCGGAGAATAGCGTTACGGCCAAAGCGATCATAGAGAAATGCACGGAGAGGCGCACAGCGACCCTGCGTGCCGAAACCACATAGGAGGCACGGGCGCACGTTCTGCCGAGTTGGAAGTGGCGAGTCATTTTAATTCTTTTAATTCTGCAAGTCCTCAAGCCAAACCGCAAGTCTAACTATTGCTGCATAGGCCGGATAATCCCAAAATCGGGATTCCAAGCTCTCGATTAACAATCTAACAAACACCGCCCGTGAAATCCACAGGGAAAATGCCGAATTATATCCAACTTGTGTCCACTATTATGCACTAAACCTGAATGATCCGGCCAGCGAACCGCAGATAAATGGGATAAATCGCGGCAAATTATTGACCTGTATTGGAATCGACTATAGAATGTTAGGTTCCATTCCGCATTTGGCCTGCTTTAATCGGGTCAGACGGCGCATGCAGTTTCGCCGGCGGAGAATGGCCTCCAACTCAAATGACATCCAACAACGGACGCAACAACAACGGCAACGACGAACGCGGCAGTGGCGGGAAAAGGAGTGATAGCCCGGCGCCCTCCACGTGGCGCGTGGGCGTGCATACCTCCATCGCTGGGTCACTCGGCCATGCCGCCGAACATGCTCACCAGATTGGCGGCAACTCGCTGCAAATCTTTTCGAGCAGTCCGCGCATGTGGCGAGCGCGCAATTTTCCCGCCGATGAACTGGCGACCTTCGCGCGCTTCCGCACGCAATTCAATTTGTATCCGTTGGTCGTTCACTGCAATTACCTGATCAACATGGCCTCGCCTGACCCCATCCTGCGCGAACGT
>CAMBEY010000281.1 GCA_945865705.1 Candidatus Sulfopaludibacter sp. SbA3 | reverse complement strand
AACCACGCGAATCTTCGGCGCGAGTTCCGGGCAATGGCTGGCCAGATGCCGCCCGACGGAATCCGACACGACAATGATGCGGTGAGCCGCCGCTAGCGCGTGGTCGATGCGCTGACTCATGTGCGCGCGGAACTCCGCGGTCGAATAATCGTCTGATGGGGCGGGGAAGCGTTCGTGCAAGGTAACGACGCGGAGAGCATAGGGGCGGTTGGGCAGACGTTGGTTGAGTCCGTGGAAAAGATCTGCTGGGGGCATCGTAATCCAATTGTCCGCCAGCGGCGCGATGCGGAAATTCGCCGGCCAGTGTTGCCGCCATGCGCGCTTCACGAAGGGGCCTGGGCGAAATCCCAATACCACTCTCGGCGAGCCGGGACCTTTACTCGGAACCACGGTGCCGAGCGCGTTGATCAGGCGCTCCGAGTATATTCCGATGCCGGTGGGCTGCGGGTCAGCAGCGTAAGTGGCGTCCAGCGCGATGGTGGTGGAAGTATTCACGGGCAGATAGATCGATTATACCGAAGAGGTGAAGCTATCCGAGCCGCGACCGAGAGGGAGCGGTCACGTTCGACGATTACAAGTGACCGTTGAACGTGACCGCTCCCTCTCGGTTGCGGCTCTGTTCAATCTTACACCGCCGCGCCGTACTGGCGCAGTTTGCGATAGAGCGTGGTCTTGCCGATGCCGAGCATGCGCGCGGCGAGTATCTTGTCGCCATCGGCCTCGGCGAGCGCGTGCAGGATGGCGGTCTTCTCCAGTTGCTCCAGCGGAACGACTTGACCCGAGTCATCAGCCAGGCCCAGGCCTAGGGGAGAGCGGACATTGGCAGGCAAGTCCGCGAGATCAACCATCGGGCCAGAGCCGAGCGTCATGGCGCGTTCCAGCACGTTCTCAAGTTCCCGAACATTGCCCGGCCAGTTGTAGGCCAGCAAACGGTCGAGCGCGGCAGAAGAAAGACTCCACGGAGAACGAGCGGGTTGGCTGCCTGGCCGTGAAGAAAGTTTTTGAATAATCTGCTCGCACAGCAGCGGGATGTCGCCTTTGCGCTCACGCAGTGGCGGCAGCGCGATGGTAACCACATTTAGCCGGAAATAAAGATCCTTGCGAAACGCTCCGCTGCGGACGGCAGCTTCGATGTCGCGGTTGGTGGCGGCGATGATGCGTGCGTCAAACGGGAGGTGGCGCGTGCCGCCGATGGGACGGAACTCCTTCTCCTGAATCACGCGCAGCAGGCGCGTCTGCAACTCGATGGGCAGTTCGCCGATTTCGTCGAGAAAGAGCGTGCCGTCGCGCGCCGCCTCCAGCAGGCCGGGCTTGTTGGTGTTGGCGCCGGTGAAGGCTCCCCGCACGTATCCGAACAGTTCGCTCTCGATCAGCGTAGGCACCAGCGCGCCACAATCGACCGGCGTGAACGGCTTGTTGGGCGCCGGGCCGGCGTCATGGATGGAGCGGGCGACCAGCTCCTTGCCCGTGCCGCTCTCGCCGAGGATCAGGACGGGCGCGTGGCTCGGCGCGGATCGCTGAATCATTTTGAATATCTGCTGCATGGGCTGCGATTGGCCGATGAGTTTGCCCAGGGCATGCTGGCTACGCAATTGTTCCCGTAGCGAAAGATTCTCATCGCCGAGCCGCTGCTTTTCGGAGAGCTTGCGCAGCAATTGCCCCAGCTCCTCGGAGCTAAAGGGCTTGACGATATAGTCAGCGGCACCAAGCTTCATGGCCTGCACAGCCGAGGGCATGCTGGAGTAGCCGGTCATGATAACCACTTCAATGCGCGGATTACGCCGCTTGATGACCTCCAGCAATTCGATGCCGCTCATACCCGGCAGCTTCAGATCGGTAAGCACAATATCCACCGTCTGCCGCTCGATTACGTCGAGCGCCGCTCCCGCTGTGTCCGCCTGCGGCGCGGTGAAACCCAGCGACTCGACCACGCGCTGACAGTGCCTGCGCACTAGCTCTTGATCATCGACAATTAAGACAGAAACTCCCGAAACCTTGGTGCTGGGGTCGGGATTCTTCGATTGCTTATCAGAGGCGTTGCTGCGTAGGATAGTCGTCACCTGCGGGCTGCTCTCGGAAGGGATGGGCAGCCCATACAGTGGGAAGCTAGTAACATCCAATGGACCACGAAAGCTTATCGATCAAATAAATCAGATAGGTTCCCTTTGCCCTTCCTTAGAAGGTCTAAAATATCACCAAACACAACTAAAGCGGGAGGAGAATAAGATCGCTTTTTTAGGCAGGCCCCCCATGGTTTTACAATCGAGTTTTGATGCTTCGCCGCTATTACGAACTGATTTTTTTGTCCTGCATGACTTTTCACCACCATTTTCGACATTAAATTCCCCCATGTCCATTGTTCATAAGGTTTGATAAGACTCTCGATTGTAATATCAGCTCAAGTGGTTAAGAATTATATGCATAGTTTTGCTTCGGATGGGAAGCAGGGAGGGCTGGAGGTCATCTCATAAATATAAAGCGGACCGCATCAGACAAAGGGTCTCCTAACGTACCCATTCAGAAAGGTAATAAACCCAGGCTTTCCGAATGGGAAAGAATGCTAACTTTCTGTTCCGCAAAAGCGTACGTGCATTTATGAGATTACCCCCATACCAATACACAGTTCAAGTGGCGAAGAATCAAAGTCATAATTATTGCTCGGGATACCGAGCAGGGAGGACAAAGCTGATGAATTAGTCTAGCTGATTTTGCCTGCGCGCGACAGAACGGTCGTCGAGCGGTGTGATCGCGGTGGAGCTTTCGTCCTGCTGGCCGGTGCGCGCCTGCTCGGCTGCCGGTGATGGCTCCGGCGTGCGCAGACGTTCCGCGGTTCGCCAGGCATATTGGAGCCCGGAGACGATGGTAAGTAGCGCGGTGGTGTATATGCCAATAAGCTGTGCGATGGGCAAAAAGTCCGTCGTGATGATGTGCTCGATCAGTGTTAACAGCACAGTGACGACGGTCGCTACGGTGGTGGCCTTTCCGCTCAGCGAAGGTGGAATGATGCCGCGCGTGGTGGCCAGAATCAGCACCAGCGAAGTCATCAGGATGATTACGTCGCGGCTGAAAAACATGATGGTCAGCCATAGCGGAATTTCTCCAATGACCGTCAGCGCGATCAGGCAGGAGTTCAGCAGCAGCTTATCGGCTATGGGGTCGAGATAGCGACCGAGCGTGCTTTGCTGTCCCAGCCGCCGCGCCAACACGCCGTCGATACCGTCGGTGAGACCAGCGGCCAGCACCAGATAAAATGCGGCGTCAAATCTTCCGTAGAGAATGGCCAGAATCACAAAAGGGATCAGGGCCAGACGCAGCATGGTGATCTGGTTCGAGAGATACAGAATTTGCGTGAGCAGTGACATCGGTTCCTATATTAAAGCGGAGCTACACTATTCTAGTCCAGCCACGGCTTTTTCCGGCGTGCCAATTGCAAATGTAGCCATACGGTGCAAATACAACCAGACGGAGTCTCGGTTTTCCACCAGGGCACGACTTGAGTCGCGCCGCAATTACCGAAAAATCAGGGGGGGGGGGCTTAGGCCATGAGGTGCGACGCGCAGCGGTTAAAAACTGCTCTCGGAATCCGCTCGGGCGGCACGGTTGAATCTGTGCCCAGACGCATCGCCAATTAGCCGGCCTCTCCGCTCGGCTGAGGGGAGCGCAGCAATTGCCAGGACTGCCAGGGATGGACGGCGAGCTTGTGCCGGGCCAGCGCGGCCCACTTGCTGTCCGGGTCCAGCCGAAGATAGGCGCGCCAATTTTTCCAAGCCTGGCCGTGGCGTCCCAATTTTTCGTACACCAGCGCCAGATTGTAGCGTGGGTCGGGATATCGCGGGTCAATGGCGATGGCCTGCTCGTAA
>CAMBEY010000280.1 GCA_945865705.1 Candidatus Sulfopaludibacter sp. SbA3 | reverse complement strand
CGGCGAACGTCGCGCCATGCTGGTGCGCACCGCCGAGATCACCCCCTGCAGCTCTCCATCAAAGGCCGCAGCTTCATCAACGCCGGCGGCGTGCACAACATGCCGGATGGCGAAATTTTTACCGGGCCGGTGGAGGACTCGGTCAACGGCTGGGTAAAGTTCAGCTTTCCGGTTGTGGCTTACGGGCGCGAGCTAGCGTGAGCGCACGTACCTGCGCCGCGCCAGCTTCGCGCAAAGCCGCCGCGCAGGCGTCTAGTGTCGCGCCCGTCGTCAGCACATCATCAATCAACAGGATCGACGCACCTTTCACGCGCCCAGGTTCGGGCACCGCAAATGCGCCGCGGACATTCTTCCTGCGCTCGGCTCCGCGCAATCCCGTCTGCGGCGGCGTGTCGCGCATGCGCACGCAATCCCGGCCGCCGACGCGCACGCCGTTCAGCCGCGAAAGATTCGCGGCCAGCAACTGCGCCTGATTGAAGCCACGCTTGCGCTGGCGGTTGCGGTGCAGTGGCACGGGAAGGATTAAATCAAATTGGATCGGGGATTTGCCGCCCGTTGTGAAACGACCCGAAGCTTCCTGCAGGCAGCGCGCCAGCGGCTTGGCCAGTGGAAACCAGGCATCGTATTTGAAGCGGCGGATCAGGGCACCCAGCACGCCGTCATACTCCGCGAAGCTGCGGGCCTGATCAAATGAATACGATGCGCGACGGCACAATCCGCACAGCTCCGTGCCATGCAGTCCAAGCGTGGAACCCAGAAACAGTCCGCAGTGCTCGCACTCCAATCCGTCGTAGGGTTGCACGCGCTCCCAGCAAGGGTGGCAGACGGGAACAGAATCAAAGGTCTCGAGTGGGGTATCGCAGACACGGCAGAGGGAAGGAACTAGTAAGGTCGATAGAGGATCGACCAGCGCATGGATCGCTGCCCGCAGGCGCGGGAAGCGGGGTCGACGATGCGGAGCAAACGCGATGGGTACCGAGAAGGCGCGACCTCCTGAGTTCCGACAAGCTGAGTTCCGCCAGGCTGACTTCCGTTAGCTACGATGCCAACTAGCCGGTCAGCAGGCCTTGCTCCTGCTTTTCCTGGCACTCGATGCAATGCCTCGCCCAAGGTACAGCCTCCAGGCGCTTCGATTGCATCTCGCCTTCGCAGTGGACGCAAGTGCCATACGAGCCGTCCTTCATGCGATTCAGCGCTTCCTGTATCAGCGTCATGATGAAGCGGTCGTCGGTGCTCTTCTTGAACAGGAACTCCTTGTTGTAGGAGTTGGTGGCCTTGTCGGCGACGTCGTTGGCGACTTCTCCGTCGGCCTCGCGCCCATCGGCCTCGGTGCGCGAGACGATTGCCTGCAACTGTTCCTTGCGCTCAATCAGGCGTGTCTTGTATGTCTCTAGTTTTTTCTTATCCATTAATTAATAATTTTTCAACCGGTAATCTCCGCCACACGTTCGGAGAACTTTCTCGCTCTGAACTTATCAATTAATACTAGCGAACTCGAAACGGGAGTGTCAAGAATTGCGCCACCTAATGCCGAGGTTGGTGATATGATTTGGCGATGCGCCAGAAATCCAGTCACGGCAACAAAGCCCGCGACGGCAAGATGCCCACTCCGCCCGCGCCGGTTCATTCGGCGAATGGACTGGTGAGTGAGGAAGACGAGCCGCCGCCGTTTTGCGGGACATGGCCGCGCCTCTACGCCGCTATCGTCGTATACCTGGCCACGCTCATCACCCTGTTCTACCTATTCACGCGCGCTTACAGGATTACCGAATGAGTTGGATTGACTGGTTGGTTCTGCTGGCTTCTCTGGTGGGCATCGTCGGCTACGGCCTCTATAAAGGTCGCGGCAGCAACACCGTCCAAGGGTATCTACTGGCCGATAAGAGTATGCCGTGGTGGGCCATGGGCTTGTCGATCATGGCCACCCAAGCCTCTGCTATTACCTTTATCGGCACCACCGGCCAGGGCTACTCGGACGGCATGCGCTTCGTGCAATTTTATTTCGGTCTGCCGCTGGCTATGATATTGATCGCGGCGTTCGTCGTCCCCATGTTCCACCGCTCCGGCGTGGTAACCGCGTACGAGTTTATCGAGAATCGTTTTGACGCCAAGACGCGTGTCGCTGCCTGCATCATTTTTCTCATCCAGCGCGGACTCGGCGCGGGCCTCGCGCTCTACGCGCCCGCCGTGGTGCTGTCCGTCATCATGGGCTGGCCGGAACGCTTCACGGTGATCATCATGGCCGTGATCGTTCTCGCCTACGCCGTGCCCGGCGGCATCAAGGCAGTAACCTGGACCGATGTGCAGCAGATGATTCTCATCTTCCTCGGCGTGATCGCTGCGTTTACCACGGCGCTGGTGCTGCTTCCCAAGAATGTTTCGTTCGGCGATGCGCTGTATCTCGCGGGTGTCTCGGGCCGGCTGAACGCGGTTGATCTCTCTTTTGATCTCAATAATCGCTACAACATCTGGTCCGGCCTGATCGGCGGCATGTTCCTCGCGCTATCGTATTTTGGCTGTGACCAGTCGCAGGTGCAGCGCTATCTCACCGGCAAATCCATTCGGCACAGCCGCCTGAGTTTGATCTTCAACGCAATCGCTAAAGTGCCATTGCAGTTTTTCATCCTGCTGACTGGCGCGATGGTCTTCACCTTCTACCTGTTTGAAGCGCCGCCCATGCTCTTCAATCGCGTGGAGTCGGCGCGCTTGGCGCAGACCGCCGATCCGGCGATTGCGCAGCAGTTGAGCGTGGTGGAGCAGCAGTACCAGCAATCGCTGACCGAGCGACGAATCGTTTCCGAAGCTCTTGTACTACAGAAAAATGCCGAAGTAACTCCGGCTATGGGAAGTCGGCTGCAAACACCGGAAGACCTGCGCAGCGCCAACGCAGCCGTGCTCGCTTCGCGCCAGAAGGGCGTCGAGTTGCTCAAGCAGGTCAACGGCGGAGTGGCCTACGACGACACCAACTATATTTTCCTGACCTTCGTCATGAAATATTTTCCCATCGGCATGATCGGGCTGGTGATGGCCGCCATCTTCGCCGCGGCCATGTCCACCATCTCGGCGGAGCTGAATTCGCTGGCGACTTCCAGCACCATCGACCTTTACCGGCGCTTCCTCAAGCGCGACGGCACCGACCGGCACTATGTAAACGTCTCCAAACTCTCGACCGTCTTCTGGGGGATTTACGCCGCTACGTTCGCCTTCTTCGGCGGCAGCCTCGGCTCGCTGATCGAGGCCATCAACATGGTCGGGTCGCTGTTCTACGGGTCGCTGCTGGGCGTTTTCGTGCTGGCCTTCGCCTTCCCGCGCGCCACCGCCAACGGCGCCTTCATCGGCCTCATCGTCGGGGAGATCACCGTGCTGGCCACCAGCAAACTATCCACCATCTCGTTCCTGTGGTACAACGTGGTGGGCTGCGCCGTGGTGGTCGCCGTGGGCCTGCTGATCAGCCGCTTTGAAAAATCCTCCCGAATCGAGTAAGCTCACAATTTGCGGTAACGCGACCTGATTGCACCGGCCGTTTTCCTGCCAAATCAGGTCACGCTCTCGTCCGGCGACACCTGTGATGGCCTCGAAAATCGAGGCCAGGCCTACACTCATGTCCGAAGGAGGTAATCCCATATGTTGAAACGATGGCGGTCGCTTCTGGTCGTGCTGATGCTATGTGGATCGGCTGGTTCTGCCTGGTCGCAGGATAATCTGCCCCGCTTTGAAATATATGGAGGCTATTCACTGCTCCGGCCGAAGATCCCTTCTGACGCGGTGGGCGGCGGAGCGGAGGGAGAGGCCGCGGCTGACATTTTGGAATCCGTATTGGGCAATTTGCTCGGATGGCGGGCCGGGGGAACGGCGAATGTG
>CAMBEY010000279.1 GCA_945865705.1 Candidatus Sulfopaludibacter sp. SbA3 | reverse complement strand
TGGCCAGCGTGGCGGCCATCATGGCCACATCCTGACAGGTTACCAATACGGAGCACTGCGCAAAGTACTGCTCCAGCGACTCATTCACCTGTTCGTCAATGACGCCGAAGTTGCGCATGAAATAGGCGATGGCGCGGTTCCGGTTTCCGGTTAGCGACTCCGACTGCATCACGGCCTGATCGATTCGCAGTTCTCTCCCTGCCGCCGCGCTTAAGATATCCACAAAGCCCTGAATCCCCGCTTCCACTGGCGCTTTCTTAATCAATGAAGCGACGGCAATGGCGCCGGCATTGATCATGGGATTGAAGGGCCGGGAGGTTTTGGGATCCAGTTCGATCGAGTTGAAGGCATCGCCGCTGGGCTCCACTCCAACGTGCTTCAAGGTCTCATCCATGCCGCGCTGTTCCAGCGCCATCTGGAAGGCGAACGGCTTGCACATGGATTGAATGGTGAATTCCTGATCCCAGTCGCCGGCCCGGAATACCTGGCCATCCACGGTTACCATGCAGATGCCGAAGTGCTGCGGATTGGCCTTCCCTAATTCGGGAATATAGGTTGCGACCTCCCCTTCATCGTGATCTCTATACCTCTCGTAGGTCGCATCCACGACGGCCTGAATCTGTGATGGCGGAGCAGTGGGCGTTCCTTCTGTAGTCATCTGCGCTCTCTCGATTGGCCTGATTGGCCCGATTGGCCCGATTGGGAATGACACCCGCAAAGGTCCCCATCACTCGTCAAAAATTGATTTGCCTCGTCTGACCATGCTCCGTGCCGCAAGCCCCGCCACGCACGAAACCTCAATTGAAACTGTTGAGGGCGGCTGCTTCGTCGTCGAATATCTCAAAAAACGTCAGTAGATTCGTTATGCGCAACAGCTCACGAATACTCCCTGGTAAATGCACCAGCTTCATGCCTGCCTTTTGAACTCTCGCGGCATTGAAGCATTTGACCAGCGTGCCGAGTCCAGAGCTGTCCAGATAGGAAACCTCTTTCAGGTTGAACAGCAACTGGTTCTCCCCACGGGCGAGCAGGCCCTTGGAGGTTTCCAGCAGACTGTTCGCGGCCTCTCCATAGATCAGCCGACCTGATAAATCGATAACCGTAACCGAGCCTGCTTTGCGATGGGTAATTTCCATGGGCATCTGGCATCCCTGTTCAATTTGCAACTGCGTTCGAAGGACGGACGGGTGCGCCTATTCATGCGCACCAGCGCAGCGATTGCAGCGCTGTAATTTTAGCGGGAAGAGGTGGCATAAACAGGTATCCTCATCCCGCAACTGCTCGTCAGCATGATCTCACAATATTGCATAATATGCTAAAAATATTATTCATATTGCAACTAATACGGAATTTATCATTATATCTAAAACAATTATTGTGGCCAATTGGTATTTAGAAAATGGTAGAGTTCAGCCTCAAAGTGTTGGTGAAACTTTCTTCTAGACCAGCCTTCAGGGCTGGGCCATAGCCTAATCCGAGCCGCGCCAGTAATGGCGCGTCCAAGATGCACGAACCCCTAAATGCTCCTGAGCGCGGGACTTGGTCGCGCCCCAGATTATCTTGGCCGCGCCATTACTGGCGCGGCTCGGATACACCATCCCGAAAAATGGTCTAGAAGAAAGGGAATTTCAAACTCACCCACTACCCAGCAAAGGTCAGACGAGGCCGGTAGGGTATGATCTATAATGGCGCGGGGGCGGAGACGAGGATTCTAACAACATGACTGAGCAGGTGCGCGTTACTGACGGAATCGTCGAATTCATCGGCAAGGCCGCGTGGCAGAATTTTCCTGCTGCGGCCGTGGCCACGGCCAAGCGCTGCGTCATCGACGGGCTGGGCGTGATGCTGGCTGGCTCCACGCAGGACGCGAGTAATATTCTGCGCGGCTACCTGCGCGAGTCCGACAGCCGCGATGAGTCCACCGCGTTCGGCCCCCAGTCCTTCCGCACCGGCGCATCATCGGCGGCGCTGCTCAACGGCACCAGCGGGCACGCGCTCGACTGGGACGACACTCAGCTCGCCACCAGCGCCGACCGCATCTTCGGCCTGCTGACACATCCCACCATCCCTCCCCTGGTCGCCGCGCTGGCCATTAGTGAACAAATGGGCGAGCGGCAGCGCGTGAGTGGCCAGCAGTTTCTGGAAGCGTTTCTAACCGGCTTTGAGGTCGAGTGCAAGATCGCCGAGGCCATCCACCCCAATCATTATATGAAGGGCTTCCACTCCTCCGGCACCATCGGCACGTTCGGCGCGGCGGTGGCCGCGGCCAAGCTGATGGGGTTGGACGCTGACAAGACCGCGCACGCGCTGGCCATCGCCGCCAGCAGCGCCGCGGGCATTCGCGTCAACTTCGGCAGCATGACCAAGCCGTTGCACGTGGGGCGCGCGGCGCAGAATGGTGTGGTGGCGGCGGAGTTGGCCGCGCGCGGCTTCTCGGGCGGCAAAGACGCGCTCGATCCGCCGTGGGGATTTATGCAGGTCTTCAGTCACGGCAATGGTTTTGACGCGGACCGCATTGTCGGAAAACTCGGCAACCCTCATGTGATCGTCTGGCCGGGTGTCTCGATCAAGCCGTACCCCTGCGGCGTGCTCGGCCATCCCACCATGGACGCGATGCGCCGTCTGGTGATCGACCATGATGTCCGGCCCGAACAGATTAAGGCCATCCGCGTGCGCGCCGGGTCGAACATCCTGAATCCTCTGCGCTATCCGATAGCCCATAACGAACTGGAAGCCAAGTTCTGCCCCGCTTTCATGGTCAGCGCCATCGCGCTGCGCCGCAAGGCGGGCATCCGTGAGTTCAACGACGAGTTCGTGCAATCCGCGCCGGCACAGGAGATGATGAGCAAAGTGCAGCGAGTGCTCGATCCGGAGATCGAGGCCAAGGGTTGGGAGAAGATTCGCAGCACAGTGGAAGTGGACCTTGCCGACGGTCGAACTCTCGTCCAGCAAGCCGACGAGCGCTATCGCGGCGGGCCCGACCTGCCGTTCACGCGCGAGGATCTCTGCGAGAAATTCAGCGACTGCGCGTCCCTGGTGCTGCCTGATTCGCGCGTGATGGAGTTGTTCAACATGGTGGAGTCGCTCGAAGATATCTCCGACATCAGCGATCTGGTAAATGTGATGAAGAACTCCGCGGAGGTGATGAAGCGATGAATCTTGCATGGATCTCAGTCGGCGCGCTGATACTCGTTGTTACGTTGAGTTGCGTGACGACCATCAACGTCGGCGTTCTCGCCATGGCGATGGCGCTGATCGTCGGCGTGTTCCTCGGCGATATGAAGGTGGCCCAGATTGTGGAAGGGTTTCCCACCGACCTGTTCATCACCCTGGTGGGCGTGACGCTGCTGTTCGCCATTGCCGAGTGCAACGGCACGCTGTCGCGTCTGACGGCGAAGGCCACGCGTCTGTGCCGAGGCCACGCGGGCGTGCTGCCCATTATGTTTTTCGTGATTGGCTTCATCCTGGCCACCATCGGTGCGGGAGCTACGCCGGCCAGCGCGCTGCTGGCTCCGGCGGCGATGGCCGTCGCCGCGCGCGCGGGAGTTCCTCCGCTGCTGATGGTCATCATGACCGGCAACGGCGCGCTCGCGGGCACGCTGTCGCCCTTTGCGCCGACAGGCATCGTGGCCCACGGCGTGATGGCGCGCATCGGCCTCGGTGGCGTCGAGTGGCAGACCTTTGCGTATAACGCGCTGGCGCACACGCTGGTCGGTTTCGGCGGATTTTTTCTGCTCGGCGGTTGGAAACTTTTTGTTCATCACGATAAGACCGTGAAGGCGCAGGAGCAGGACGCAGGCGCGATGGAGACGCGCCACTGGCTGACCACCATCGGCATCATCACGCTCATCGCCACGGTGGTCG
>CAMBEY010000278.1 GCA_945865705.1 Candidatus Sulfopaludibacter sp. SbA3 | reverse complement strand
CGGTGAACTTCAACTCCACTGGATCGAATGATCCAGATGGCTCGATCGTCACTTATAGTTGGAATTTCGGTGATGGCACGCCGGCAGGCAGTGGCCCGGCGCCCTCGCACGCGTACCAGAATGTTGGCAGCTACACGGCGGTGTTGACGGTTACTGATAATCTCGGCGCAACCGCCACGGCGCAAGTGGCCATCAGCGCGAGCGCCAATCCCAACGTCATCAATGCTCCATCGAGCCTGACAGGCACAGCGGGGAAGGGAACCGCCAAGCTGAACTGGCTGGATAATTCGGCGAACGAGACGGGCTTCACCATTGAGCGTGCGCCTTTGGGTACAACCAGCTTTGCCGTGGTGGGAAGCGTCGGGGTGAACGTGAAGACATTCACGAATACCATCGCGCGAGGCAATTATTTGTACCGCGTGCGCGCGTTCAACGCGACCACCGTCTCGGCTTACTCGAATACAGTGACGGTGCGAGTGAAGTAACGCATGAACTCACGTTTGCTCGATGACGATCGAATGTAGGAAGTGTCATTCCGAGCGCAGTGAGGGATGGCAACTTTTGGGAGCGGACTAGGCCAACGAAATTGGCGGGCGCTTCAGGCCAACTTTCGTCGCCTGCTCGAATGCGTAGCCCATCTGCAGCACACTCAGGTCGTCGCGGAAGCGGCCCACGATCTGGATGCCTACGGGCAGCCCATCGCTGCTGAAGCCTGCGGGCACCGAGAGCGCCGGGCAGAAGGTCGTCGAAATCCAGCACGCTGACTTCATCCACTCGACATAATGAGTCATCTTCACGCCGCCCACTTCGTGCGGCCAGTCAATCTCCGCGTCAAACGGCGGCACTTGGTTCACCGCGCACAGCAGAAACGAATACTTCTGTTGAAACACAGCCATGCGCTGCATCAGCGCGGCCTGGCTTGCCATAGCGCGCGCGACTTGGTCCGCGGTGATTTTCGCGCCTAGTTCCGTTTCTTCAATCGCCTCGGGCTTCATCTTGTCGCGATGATCCTTCAGCAATGCGCCATAGCGCGCCCAACTGCGCCAGCGGCGGATGGTGAGAAATATCTCGTCGGCCTGCGCGATGCCCGGCGGGCAGGCGTCCTCAACGATGCAGCCCAAATCTTCAAACGTTTTGCGCTGAGCGTCCAGCACGGACAGCACGCGCGGGTCCATGGGCAGGCCGCCGAGCGAAGGGCACCACGCCACGCGGACTCCTTTTGCGTTCTTCGCTAGCGGCTTTGCGAAAATCGACGGATCAATTGGGAATGTTCCCGGATCACGCGAGTCAGGCCCTGCCGTTACGCTCAGCAGAAACGCGACGTCGCTTACGGTGCGCGCCATCGGGCCTTTCACAGAGTAGCCGAGGTGGGGCATGTCCGTCGGCGCGGTGGTGACCAGGCCCACGCTGGGGCGGAAGCCGACGATATTGTTGAAGTTGCCGGGATTGCGCAACGAGCCGCCGAAGTCGCTGCCGTCGGCAATGGGCAACATGCCGGTGGCCAGCGCCACGGCCGCGCCGCCGCTCGATCCGCCAGCGCTTTTGGTCGGGTCATAAGGATTGCGCGTGATGCCGTAGACTTTGTTGTAGGTGTGCGAGCCCATGCCGAACTCCGGCGTGTTGGTCTTGCCGATGGTCAGCGCGCCCGCACCGCGTAGCCGCGCGACGAGTCCGGAGTCCTCCGCAGGCATGTCGTTCTTGTAGATGAGCGAGCCGCGCGTCCAGGGAAAGCCGATGGCGGCCTCGAGGTCTTTGTGCGCGATGGGCAGGCCATGGAGCGGGCCGACCTTGGCGTTACCTGATTTGGCGCGCGCCAGCTTCTTGTCCGCATCGTCGGCCAGTGCCAGGCACTGCGCGTCATCGAGCTTGGCCACGATCGCGTTGACCTTGGGATTGACGCGGGCGATCTGCGCGAGATGCGCGGCCATCACCTCGCGCGCGGAGAGTTTGCGCCGGGCGATCTGCGCGGCCATCTCGCGCGCGCTCAGGAAACAAATGTCGTTGGCCATCGTCGCTCCATTGATTGTTGACTGGCTTGCGGCGGCGCTTTCAAGGCGGCTGGTCAACGCGCCAGCCGCTGTTGCCACAGCCGAGGTTTGCAGAAACGTTCGGCGATTCATCATAAATGAAATCTCCTTTTTTGCTGTCATCCCTTGGCTGCGTTCAGGATGTCAGCTATTGGATTGTTTTGCGCGCTGGGATTGCTTATAATCGCTTCCGCCCCCGCCAACATTCTACAAGTGTGTTTAGCGCAGAGAGGAATCTTATCATGAGTGACATGACCCAAATGGCAAAGATGGCCGAGACCTTGCAGAGTTCTCTGAAGTTGAAGACCGCGCCCGTTGCCGTGTGCGTGATGGACGCAGCTCCCGCAGGCATCGCCGCGCATCAGGGAGCCGTGGCGGCGGGCTGCCAGTTCTGGGGCGAGGGCGCGACGCAGGCCTTCAATACCACGGCGAAGGATCACGAGAATTGCTCGATCGGCATGTTCACGCACCACATGAACATGGGCGCGGGACCGCAGACGGATTTGAATGACTCACTCAAGGTGATGGGCGATTTGGGCTACGTGCGTCCCGCCGACATTCCGCTGATTCCTGTGCTGAAGCAGGAAGCGAAGAACGTGGTCTACTCGCCGCTCGGGCTGGCGCCGAAGGTTCCTGACGCGGTGCTGCTGTTCGCCAACTATCCGCAGGGGCTGGTTATCTCCGAGGCCGTGCAGCAGGTGGAGAACGCCATCTCGCCGGTGCTCGGTCGTCCCGCGTGCGGCGTGATTCCGCAGGTGGCCAACTCAGGCAAGGCAGCGCTGAGCCTGGGCTGCTGCGGCGCGCGTGCCTACGTGGACGCCATGAGCGACGACATGGCGCTGTGGGCGTTGCCGGGCGCGAACATCAGTGCCTACGTCGAGCGCATCGAAGCGCTCTCCAAGGCCAATGACATTCTGACCAAGTTCCACAGTATCCGCCGCGCGGATGTGGCCAGCGGTAAAAGTCCCACAGTCCAGGATTCCCTTGTACGTCTTCAAGGCTAGGTTGCTTTACCGTGCCGCGCGCGTTGGCCAGCGGCACGGTAACGCGGAGTGGAGCCATTGCGCGGCGTGGCCCAATAGTGGCGCAATAAAGGTATTCAATCCATTTTCACCACTTTTTCGCAAATCGTTTAACCCCCATTCACAATTCCACGCCAAGCTGATAGTGGCATAGCCTTGAGATTTTCACTGTGAGGGGCGCTGCACAGCCAGGCTCTTCCGCCAATGGCGTGGTAAACTGGTTCTGCCTGGGGCTGCGAACGGGGGCAGCCACTATGAATAGCCCAATGTTGAATTTCATTAAACACCGCGATCACGCTCTGATGCTGCGCATCCATCATTGGGAGCCGCCGGACGGGCTGCGCCTGGTGATGGTATCGGCCACGCGCGCCGGTGATGGCTGGCTGTGGTACGGCCTGGGTCTGCTGATCCTGATGTTTGGCGACCACGACCGTGTCGCGGCGGTCTTCGCGGGGACGTCCGCCACGTCCGTCGGACTGGTTATCTACGCGCTGCTCAAACAAGCCACGCGCCGCCCGCGCCCGTGTTTGGTCGAACCCAATCGTTGGGCGCACATTCTGCCGCCGGATCAATACTCCTTTCCCTCGGGACATACCATCGCCGCCTTTGCCATCACCATGTCGGTGGGGCAGTTCTATGCGCCGCTCTTCATGGTCCTGCTTCTGGCCGCGCTGCTGATCGCGTCTTCGCGCATCCTGCTGGGCATGCACTATCTGAGCGACGTAATCGCCGGCATGGTCCTCGGCGGCGCGCTCGGTCATCTGGCTTTTCGTCTGATCAGTTAGCCCATTTAATAGTTGCCGTATCGCGCTTCCGCTGGGT
>CAMBEY010000277.1 GCA_945865705.1 Candidatus Sulfopaludibacter sp. SbA3 | reverse complement strand
AGCGATTCGTATTCGCGCAGCCGGTCGGGGAAATAGCCCATGAAGTGTTTCACGCGCGGGAGAAATTCCGGCGGCGGTTCCAGGGCGAGGCCGCCGACGCGGAAGTAGCTGGTCATCATGCGCTGCCCGGAGACCAACTCAAATATATTGAGAATCTCCTCGCGCTCACGGAAACAATAGAGGAAGACGGACATGGCGCCGATGTCGATGGCGTGCGTGCCGAGCCAGACCAGATGGCTGGCGATGCGGCTCAACTCGTTCAGTAGCACTCGGGTCTGCTGGGCACGGAGAGGCGGCGACAGGCCAAGTAGCTTCTCGACCGCCAGCACGTAACAGAGATTATTGGTGAGCGGGCAGAGGTAGTCGATGCGGTCGGTGAGCGTAATCACCTGATGGTAGGTTTTCTCTTCGCAGGTTTTCTCAATGCCGGTGTGCAGATAACCGATGTCGGGTTTGGCGCTGATGATGGTTTCCCCGTCCAGCTCCAGCACCAGGCGGAGCACACCGTGCGTGGACGGATGCTGCGGCCCCATGTTGAGCACCAGCGAACGGGAGCTGGCCGGAATGGCTAGTTCCGCCATTAGCGATACCCCGTAACTGGATAGTCTTTGCGCAAGGGATGGCCTTCCCAGGTATCTGGTAACAGGATGCGCCGTAGGTCCGGGTGGCCGATGAAGCGGATACCGAACAAGTCAAATATCTCCCGTTCAAACCAGTCAGCGGAATTCCACACCATGCTTACCGAACTAATCTCAGGTTGCTCGCCGCCGATCTTGCATTTTAGCCGCAGGCGTTGTTTGCTATCATGACAGAGCAAATGATAGACGACTTCAAAACGCGGCTCGGACGGGTACCAATCCACCGCGGTGGAGTTCGACAGCATGCGGTACCCGCGTTGGGATTTCAAGAATTCGCAAACCGGTCGAATCTGTTTCGGCTCAATCTGGAATGTCCACTCGCCCAGCTCGCAACCGCCATCAATGATGGCGAGCGGCTCAAATGCCAGGAGCGCGAAGGCATCGGGCATCTCGGCTAATTTTAGTTGAAGGTCCGCAAGCTTCATTGGGACCCTCCGGAGAATGGAGTGGCTTCCTGGACAACATTTGGGACCACGAGCGAGACACCAGGCAAAGTGACGGGCGGGGTATCCGGCCATTCACTGGTGTCCGTTTCTGACCAGTCAAATATGCCTTGACGCCATAGATAGACGAAGCCAGGCAGAACCAGTCCGATGAACAGAATCATCTGAATGAATCCGAGCATCCGCAGCTCATGAAAAATGACCGCCCATGGATACAGGAAGATTACCTCTACGTCGAAGAGAATAAATACCATGGCAACGAGGTAAAATTTGACGCTGAAGCGCTGGCGGGCATCACCGGTCGGCATCACTCCGCATTCATATGCAGCTAACTTTTCCTTGGAGGGACGCCGCGGGCCGAGCAGGTAGGATAGCAATAGCATGCCCACCGCCAACAGAGTCACAACTCCGGCAAGTAGAAGTATGGGAATGTAATTTTCAAAATACCCGTTGGACATGAGACCCGATGTTATAATGCACAGAGAAATAGCGTTAATTATGAATATAGGGGCCGCTCGACCGCCCTGTCAAGTGTAGCAGGATGCGGTGGGTGCAGTCTGAAGAATGGTCTGTTCCAGGGTGTCCCAAAAGTGTGAACTAATCCGTGAAAGGTTTGTCGCATGATCTTCGGATTCAATACTGATGTGCAGGGAAAAGATGCGCTCTGCCACGTCCAGACGGAGGACCGTGGTCACAAGAATCCAGTCATTGAATCCATCATTTACGTAGGTGGCAAGATTCTTGGCAAGCGCCGCACCCTCTACGATCCAGCAACTTCCAGCAAAGAGCAGATTGAAGAGGCCGTCCGGCATCAGCACAAGGAATTGACGGAAGCGGTCCGTAACGGGTCCTGGTTGCCAACCCCGCAGCCCGCTCCCACTGCACCGCCATCCCCCGCTGGTGATTCTGCTGCATCAGCCGCTACGGGTGCCAATGGATCTGCAATTTCCACTCCCGTCTACCTGATCGAAATGACCAATGCAAACGAATTTCAGCAGGGGGAGTATTTTCGTTTTCAGTTTGCGTTCCGCGATCGGGATAGCAACGCTCCGGCCAGCGATCTGGCATTGGATGTCCGCTGGATGGTGAACGGGCAGGTGATCGATCAGCAGACGTTGAATTCACGCCTGGACGGTGGCGCGGAGATATGGGTAAGTTCTCCTGAAATTTCGCAGGCCGGAACACTCGTAATTCGGGCGCAGGGACCGCAAGGCAAACAGATCGCCAAGTTCAATATCCAGCCTGCTATTTTGAAGGCTTAGAGCATCCAGTCGTAGTCTTTTCAGAAACTCCAGATCGATCGAGACTCAAAGCAAATCAAATTCGCCGCGGCATTGTGAGCACTCGCCAATGGACATAGTTGTGAATGGAAAAGTCCGATCGTTAGACGCTCCACTAACCCTGACAGAGTTTCTCCACTTGCTAGAGCTGAGATCCGATCGCTGCGCCGTGGAGTTGAATCGCCACATTGTGCCGCGAGAGTCCTGGCCCAACACCGTGTTGAACGACAAGGACCAACTGGAGATTGTTCATTTCATAGGCGGGGGATAATTTCAATTTGAAGTAAGCGAGGGGCCGCAACTGCTCTTCATTCTGATCTAATTATTTCTGCGATTCGCCAATCTTATGCCCCATTTTGTCGCGCTTGGTTTGCAGATATTTCACTCGAGCCTGATGCGGTTTAGCTTCCACAGGCACACGTTCCTTGATGGCGATTCCGTTGGCTTCCATCGCCTGTAACTTTTCCGGGTTGTTGGAGAGCATGCGAACTTGCGAAACTCCGTAGTATTGCAGAATCCCGGCTGGCAGACGGTAATCACGCAGGTCGGCCTCGAATCCCAGCCGTTCGTTGGCCTCTATCGTGTCCAGTCCCTCGTCTTGCAACTGATAGGCCAGCAGTTTGTTCATTAGCCCGATGCCGCGGCCTTCCTTTTCTTCATAGATGATAAACCCATAGTCGCTCGCGCCCACCTGAGCCAAGGCCATCTCGAGTTGTTCACGGCAATCACAGCGCAGGGAGCCGAAGACGTCGCCGGTCAGGCATTGGGAGTGAATGCGTACCAATGGAATCTTCCCGGATTGCGGTGTTCCCCGGACCAGAACTACGGCGTTCTCGATACCGCGATTGTCTGTCAGTCGGAATCCGCAGATTCGAAATTTTCCGAAGACTGAGGGGAAGTCGGCCTCCGCGATTTTTTCGACGGGAATTCGCGGGGGAGTCTGGACCGGAGTACTCGGTAGATGTGTTGCGGATGGCGCTGCTGGTTTATTCATGTGTTATGCGAAATAAAGAATCGCTCCAATTCATTATAATGATTGTGCTGGGAAAGAGACAAGCTGGCGACCGACCAACGACCAGAAATGTTGCAAAGCGAAGGCGCCTGTTTGGTCTCTGACTAGCCGTGATTGGAGCGGATTTTTGAACACTACTTCCCTGAATGCCACTATTGATGCCCGCGAGCTGTTACTGCTAATCCTTCTCGTGAAGATATTGGCGGCGGCGTCTATCGCCAGCATTC
This sequence comes from Candidatus Sulfopaludibacter sp. SbA3, assembly GCA_945865705.1. GTDB lineage: Bacteria > Acidobacteriota > Terriglobia > 2-12-FULL-54-10 > 2-12-FULL-54-10 > SHUM01. The sequence goes on along the minus strand of CAMBEY010000277.1, from coordinate 321 downwards.
TGGCGCGCTCAAGCTATTTCAGGCGCTTATTGTTTTCAGCAGAAAAGCAGCTCTCCGATCAGTTCCTCTTTGGACTGGTCCTGGGAGTTCCGCTGATGTTCGGTGTGCTGCTGAGAGTTCTATTGAATTATCAACCACCGGACCTCGGGTTGGAGGGCGCGATACTAGCGGGCGTGCTGGCAGGCCCCGTGGCCGGATTAATGGCAGGGGGGCTGGCTTCGCTTCCCGCCCTGCTCCACAATGAACTGCTGGCTCCACCAGTACTGTTGGCCGCCGGGGCGATGGGAGGATTTGTCCGCAGTTTGGCACCTGGGAAAGATG
>CAMBEY010000276.1 GCA_945865705.1 Candidatus Sulfopaludibacter sp. SbA3 | reverse complement strand
TTTCATATCACACCCTGGGATAGGGAGCAGGGGTTCGGGGAGCCAGAGAAGTCCATTTGGGCGCGCACACAGCAAACCGTGCTGATGCGGCGGGCGATGCAAGTCCCTGCCCTGCGCGACATCTATCTCGATGCGGTGCGCCGTGCCTCGCTGGCCGCGGGGGGACCCGGCGGCTGGCTGGAGAAGGAACTGGTCCGCGTCCATGAACAGATACGCGGGGCAGCGTTGGCCGACCCGGCGAAGGTAACCACGGACGAGGAATTCGAGTTTGCGATTGAAGCCACCCGCCAGTTCATTCAGGTTCGGCGCGATAACGTCATCTCGGAAGCCGGCCCGCTCCTCGCGCCCTCCGTGCGATCGGCGATCCCCGCGGGAATGGAAAATCCTGTTAACGCGGAGCTGGTAGTCGGCGGTCTGGCATCGATTGAAGGTGAGAATCTGGCCTATTGGGATTGGCCGGCAGCAGAGATTCCTCTGCCAAGACAACTGAATACCTCCGTGGCGGAAGTGAACGGCATCGCCGTGCCGCTATTCGCCGTGGCGCCCGGACAGATCAACTTTCAGGTTCCTTGGGAGCTGGCGGGCCTGCCGAGTGCCACGCTGCGTGTTGTCGTGGATGGAAAACCGAGTAATGAGATCGAGATTCCCTTGACCGATGCGGCCCCGCGGCTCATCTCGGCGAGCCTGGCAGCTCCCGCAATACAGCCGGTAACAGTGGACTCTTCCGCTGGAGATGCGGATGGTAGCGGGACCAACCCCAACGCCATGGCCCGCGGCTCGGTCATCTCGATCTATGCTGTCGGCCTGGGGCCAGTCGCTAACCAGCCGCCCAGCGGAGATCGCCCGTCTGCTGATCTGCCTTCCTTCAGCTTGAATGTCCCGGAAGTGACCATCGGCGACGTTCCTGCTCAGGTGCTCTATTCGGGCCTGGCGCCGGAGTGGGTTGGCGTTTACCAGATCAACGTCGCCGTGCCGATGAATGCGCCAGCCGGAGATTCCGTTCCACTCATGATGCGCATGGGTAGCGTTGAGTCCAACCTTCTCCATATTCCTATTCAGTAGAATCAGCCGCCGGGCCAATAAGCCGCCCTCTGCTTCGTTTTGTGGCCCACTCCTCTCGTCAGGGGTTGGGCCACCGAGCCACGCTCATCCCCGGGCGTGTTATAATTTTCTTTTGAATCACTGAATTTGGATGAATTATTGAGATGCCGGCCAAGAAACCAGCAGCCCGCAAGGCACCCAGTGTACGCCTGTCACGCTTGTCACCATTGTCCAGCAGCAAATCAGCCAAGCAAGTGTTGAACCGGCCTAAGAACTATTGCTTCGGCTGCGGGCGGGACAACTCCACAGGAATGCATCTGAAGATGGGCGTCGATGCGGACACCGGAGTCGCGCGCGGGGTGTTCCGCACCACTGGACGCTTCCGCGGCTCGCGCTATCATCTTCATGGCGGGATTATCGCCACGCTGCTCGACGAAGCCATGGGCAATCTGAATCGTATTGACGCGATCATCGCGCCCACGGCGGAGTTGACGATTGAGTATTTGCGGCCCGTACCCATCGGCACGAAAGTGGTGCTGGAGGCACGGCGCTCGAAACAGGAAGGCCGCAACTATTGGCGCGAGGGAACGGTGTCAGACGAGCAGGGCAACGTGCTGGCGCGCGGGCGGGCACGATTCGTCAAAATCGGCGACCGTTCGCCGAATCACCCGTAGCGCGAGGAATTGGCAGGCGCGTGGAAGGTTTGGTAGCCACGGTGAGTGTTCTTCTCACCGTGGGCCTTAAATGCGATTGGCGAATTCCAAATTCCGGATTCCGGAATACGCACCGCTGCTTAACATTGTCATTCGGAATCTGGAATTCGGCATGGAGAATCAATCTTCCGAGCAAACAGCCCACGGGGTGAAAATCGCTCACCGTGGCTACCAAGGCGAAGCAAGCGAAGCACTAAACAGCAGAATTTTCGAGGAGGCAGTATGGCGGAGAATCAGGCGTATCGACTGAAGGTGGGATTGGCGGAGATGCTCAAGGGCGGCGTCATCATGGACGTTACCAACGTGGAGCAGGCCAAGATCGCTGAAGACGCCGGCGCGGTGGCGGTGATGGCGCTGGAGCGCGTGCCCTCCGACATCCGCAAGGAGGGCGGCGTGTCGCGCATGGCTTCCATCTCCATCATCCGCGCCATCATGAACACAGTCAGCATCCCGGTGATGGCCAAGGTGCGCATTGGCCACGCAGTGGAAGCGCAGGTTTTGCAAGCTCTGGAAGTCGATTACATCGATGAGAGCGAAGTGTTGACGCCAGCCGATGAAGAACATCACATCTACAAGCACGGGTATCAGATCCCGTTTGTCTGCGGTGCGCGCAATCTGGGCGAGGCACTGCGGCGCATCGCGGAAGGCGCGGCCATGATCCGCACCAAGGGCGAGGCCGGCTCGGGAAACATTGTTGAAGCCGTGCGGCACATGCGCACCATCATGCGCGAGATGAAGCATCTGACCACCCTGCCTGAAGAGGAGCTGATGTCCGAGGCCAAGCGTCTGGCCGCGCCCTACGACCTGATCCGCGAAGTGGCCCGGACGGGCAAGCTCCCCGTACCGAACTTTTCCGCCGGTGGCATTGCCACCCCCGCCGACGCCGCACTGGTGATGCAGTTGGGCGCGGAGGCGGTGTTCGTTGGCTCGGGAATATTCAAGTCGTCCGACCCGGAGGCACGCGCCAAGGCCGTGGTGCGCGCAACCACCCACTTCAATGATCCTGCGGTGCTGCTGGAATGTTCTGAGCAGGTGGGCGAGGCCATGCGTGGGTTGGACATCGCCCAAATAGCCGAGAAGGACATGCTCCAGACGCGCGGCTGGTAAGACAACAATATGGGAAGTAACACTTTAAATCATAACGGTAAGCCAATCGGCATCCTTGCGATACAGGGTGACTATGCAGCGCATGGCCGCATCCTGGAAACGCTGAAGGTTCCCTTCCGTTTAGTTAAGAAGGCCGAACAGTTGGGTGGTTTGGCTGGCCTGATCCTGCCCGGGGGCGAAAGCACTACTTTAATTAAGTTCTTCGACAATGAAAAGCTGTGGGAGCCGCTTGCGGCATTCGCCAAGGACCATGCGGTGTTCGGTACCTGCGCCGGCGCCATCCTGATGGCCAGCGAAGTGGAAAACCCCGCGCAACGCTGCCTCGGGTTAATTGATATGACCATTCGCCGCAATGCGTTTGGACGGCAGGTCTATAGTTTTATTCGAAGTGCTCGCTGCAGCAATACGTTCAATGAAGCACTTGGCGTAACCGCAGCAAGCGACGGCCATAAGTTCGAGGCCGTATTCATTCGCGCTCCCCTGATTCTGAAGGCTGGCAAAGCGGTGGTTCCCCTGATCACGCTGGATGACAGCCCGGTGCTGGTCCGCCAAGGAAATTACCTGGCGGCGACGTTCCATCCTGAGCTTTCCGCTGACAGTGAGACCGCTCTATTCGTTCATGGATATTTCTGCCAGATGTCCTTCGGTGCTCTGCCCTCTCCCCTTAAACTTCTGTAATCGATGATCCGCGATAACCTTCACCATCCTCAGGTGATTTCCACAGTAGGGAAATCAAACTCTGGGTAGTGGTCTAGTTTGAATTTTGATCGCCAAATTATCGCCAAACTATAGGTTGTCATCCTGAGCGGAGCGAAGGATCTGCTTTTCCTGCCGGAGTGGGAGAAAGCATATCCTTCGCTCCGCTCAGGATGACAACATTTATCTGCCGTCGAAAATTTCAAACTAGACCACTACCAAACTTTGCATCGACCTTTTATATTGATGAGTTTGTGGTACTGGTCTAGGGCGTGTTAACACTAACGGAGGGCCTCGACGATCAGGGCGAAGTTGAGGAAAGCGAGGAAGACGACGTCGAGTTTATCGAAGCGGGAGAAGATGCGGCGGAAACC
>CAMBEY010000275.1 GCA_945865705.1 Candidatus Sulfopaludibacter sp. SbA3 | reverse complement strand
AAGGATGAGCGAAGGTGTTCAGCGAGACGGGGACCGCGCCCATCTTCATCGCGCCAAGGTAGGTGGCGATGAATTCCGGTGAGTCGCGCAACAGAATGATCACGCGCTGCTCGCGTTGCAGGCCGAGCCACTTCAACGCATTGGCGGTCTGATTGACATATCGAGTGAGTGCTTCGTAAGTATATTCGCCGGCTGGTCCGCGCAAAGCGATGCGCGCGCCGCGACCTTCGGCCAGATGACGGTCGAGCAGCGCGGCGGCGAAATTAAATGTCTCCGGTAAATCCTCAGGGCTGCGCACGGCGCGCACGTCTTTGTTTCGCCACGCGCTCTCCCAAGTGTTTCCCCCACTCAGTCCACTTGCGGACTTGCCACTCGAACCGGCCATTCTATTCCTCCAAAGTATTTAGTCCTGCTACTGCCGCAATGCTTCCAGAATGCTGCGTGCGCGCGCCAGGTAGGCCGCGTCCATATCCGGATTTTCAAAGCGAATGCCGGTGGTAACGCGCGCCGCTCCTTCGTAGTCAAGAGCCTTGTCTTCCAGCACCGCGTCGATGCGGATATTCATCATGGCCATGCCGGGAAATCCGGCCAGCTCGGGCGCCAACTCGGTGGCTGTGCCTTGAATATAGTAAGCCATTTCCGTATCGACCACGATCAGGTTTACTTTCCCATTGCGGCGCATGTTGGTCGTGGTGGTGCTGTTGCTCCAGGGCGCCACGCGCAAGTTGGAGCGGTCCACGGAGATCAATTCCAGCAGGCTCAACATGGCCACATAGGGCCACCCGCGTTCATCAACGGTGATGAGTAGGAACACTTTGCTCAGATGCGCGTCCAACTGGCTACCATCAAAGATGGGAACCAGCCGCTCGGGCAGAACCGGCTCTAATCGCTTGGACAAATTCTTAACTCCTGTTACATTGCCGGCGCACAGGCAAAACGTCAATATACGCTATCGAAAGAACGAATAGAACTGGCAATTTCCGACAGAGCCGCGCGCGTGACAGAGCCGCGACCGTAAGGGAGCGGAGGTTCGCCAACATGGAAACCAACCCCCGCTCGCTCACGCGCGCGGCTCTGTGAGCATTCGCGCGCGGCGGAGATAGCGCCGTGCGCGATCGATGTCGGCGATGATCTGCTGCTTGAGTGCGCTGGGTGAATCAAACTTGCGTTCATCGCGGAGACGGTGGAAGAAAAAAATCTCCATTGCGGCAGGTTGCATTGCCGCTGCTGGCAACGTTTGGAGCAGGTGTGTCTCAACCCCCATCTCCCGCTCACCGAAGGTGGGCCGCGTTCCGACATTGGTGACGGAATCAATTGCTTCGCTTTCGACCATCGAAGAAAAGTCGTCGCTGAACAACTTAGTTCTGGTGACGTAGACTCCGCGGACAGGGAGCAATCCGGGGTAATCGTCCAGATTGAAAGTCGGCACGGTTTGCCTTGCTCCAATGCCTAGGCCGGTTGCGATGCCGCCGCGCACGGAGAAGGGTCGTCCCAACAGGCGATTGGCGTGCGAAAGTTTTCCAGTTTCCAGCAGCACGCGAATCTCCGAACTACTGATGGTGCGGCCGCGGAGCGTCATCTTCGGGAATATCTCGGCGGTGTAGGAAAAGTTTTTGCCAAGCTGCTGCAATAACTCCGGAGTGCCGGATTGACGATGGCCGAAGCGGAAATTGTCACCTACGATTACCGCCTTGGCATGTAACGCGGCCACCAAAACTTGCTCGATAAACATCTCGGCGGACCATTGCGAAAGCTCGGTGGTAAAAGGAATCAGGAGCAAGCGGTCGATGCCCGTGGAGGCCAGCAGATCAATCTTGGCAGGCAGCGGCGTTAGCAGTTTGGGCATGCGGCTGGGAGCCAGCACGGCCAGAGGGTGCGGCTCAAAGCTGACGGCGACGGAGACGGCGTTCCGCGCGCGTGCCTGTTCGCAGACGCGCCGCAGCAGCTCGCGATGGGCAAGGTGGATGCCGTCGAAGCTGCCGATGGTTACCACGCTGGGACGTCGGTCTTGTTCCTGACACGCGGCGATATCAGCGATGGAGTGGAAAATTTGCATGGTTAAAGCTGTATAGCAACCCTGCCCTGGTAGCCACGGTGAGTGCTTTTCTCACCGTGGGCCTTAGAATTGTTGAGGTTGGAAAAGCCCACGGTGAGAAAAGCACTCACCGTGGCTACCAGGCCTCTTACGAGATGCCTAACAATCGAATTCGAGTTTCATGCCGTCGTAGCAGAGCCGGACGTGATCAGGCAACGTGGCGTCGGTTTCTTCGTGGTTCAGATCATGCGCGATGTGCGTGAAGAAAGCGCGTTTCGGCGAAAGCCGGTCCACCTCACTGAGCGCTTGCGCGACGGTCTGATGCGTGGGATGGGCCATGTGCCGCAGCGCGTCGAAGAAGATCACATCCAGGCCGCGCAACTGCCGCGCCGAGGCATCCGGGAATTCGTTGTAATCGGTCAGATAGGCCACCTTGCCGAACTTGAAGCCGATTACTTCCAGATAGCCGTGCATCACGCGAATGGGCGTGAACTCCAGACCGAATAATTCGATGGGGCCGGTAATCAGGTGATCCTTGATGAGCGACACGCCGCCCCAGGGATAGTTGCCGTCGAAGATATATTTGAAGACGCGGCGCAGCCCATCAAGCGCGGGCCGGTTGCCGTAGATGGGGACGACGTGCGCACCCATCATGTTGAATGGGCGGACATCATCCAGGCCAAGGATGTGGTCGGCATGCGCATGCGTATAGAGGATGGCGTCGAGCCGGTCCAGGTCTTCGCGGATGGCTTGCTGGCGGAAGTCCGGGCCGGTGTCGATGACCACGGCGCGGTCGTTGTAGCGCAGCAGAATGGAGGGCCGTGTGCGCTTATCGCGTGGATCGCTGGAGCGGCAGACGTGGCAACGGCAGCCCATGACGGGCACGCCCATCGAAGTGCCCGATCCGAGGACTGTCAGCTCAACGCGCATACTTAATTGATCCGTCCGGCTGAGCGGCGAGAGATCTCGACGAAGGCCAAGCGCAGTTCCTGAAGGCTGCCGGAGAGTAACTGGTCTTCATGCGGCGTTAGATTGCCCTGGGTCTTCAGATGCAGGATGCCGAGGATGTCGATGGTCTCGTGCGCGGCGGCAAAATCGGGTTTGGGCGCCAGATCGCCAGGACGCGCAGCCAGCCCCACTTGCTACATGGCTTGGGTGACCAGCGACATGATCAGATGCTCGAACTGTACTGGTCCGCCGGGCGCGGCGGACGGCGCGCCGGGTGATGGCGTGGCCGCCGCGGGCGGGGCATCAGATAGTGAGGGCGGCGCGGCCATGCTTTGTCCTGCAGAGGGAGGAGCCACCGCGGAGAATGGCTGTGCGGGAGGGGGTACATCAACCTTTGGTTTGGCAGGCTCCGGAGCAGGAGCGGATTGGGCCGGTTGCAAGGTTGCCAAGGGTTCAACCACGGGTTCAACCAAGGTTTCAACCACCGGCTCAGGTTCAGCGCCGGGGCGGGGCTCACCATCTGAAGTAAACATGCGCCGGTCAACTACTTTGAATTCAACCGGCTCTTCTTCGTTGTGCTTTGGCTTGTTATTGGGCATATAAGGGTCAGTGAACTCTCAACTAAAGTATTCCGCTCCGCAGGCCGGCGATTGAAAGCAGCCGGAATGGTTTGATGCAGAGCAGTTTCCAAGCTAGCAATTTTACTCTGATACCTTTTCCGGGAGCAACATTCAGGTTCCCGGAGCAATGCACTGAGGGGCCGACCGAAAGTGATCGAGCAGTCTAAAGCGGAGGAGGCGTTGGCAGATATGGGACATTGGCCAATATCTGCTACTTCGCCAGTTCCATTAGTCCGATGATAATAGTAGGCTATTGACAACGGCATTTGCGAGGGGAGCAGTCTGCCTGGCATGCCGGTCGTCGGCATGCAGAAGTGCGTAACATTCGAGGAGTCGCGGGTGTCGGGAATTCGTCT
>CAMBEY010000274.1 GCA_945865705.1 Candidatus Sulfopaludibacter sp. SbA3 | reverse complement strand
TTGATCGAGGCAGCCGCTCTTGTTGACGCGCACTTTTCCCTTTAACCCTGCCTTCGCCACCAGGTCCTTCATCTGTTTGTGGACATCACCGGAGTTGCCGTCGAGTTGCGGGCAATAATCTCCCGACGTGCAGACAAAGACATGCTTTTCAAATGGATTGGTGCGGACGCTCACGGCTACGTTCTCCTCTGCGTAATCTCAATCAATAAGGTGAATCGCTTTTGATGGACACATCTTTGCAGCCATCTCGGCCAGCTTCAATTGCCCGGGCGTTAACTCGCCCTCCACTATCGGCACGGCCACGTTTCGATCATTCATGCGAAATAGCGTGGGGGCAATGCGCAGGCATTTCACGTAACCATCGCAGGCAATAGCATCCACAATGACTTTCATTGCCAGTCTCCCAAAATGATTTCCGGATCAGCGCTGGCGAATCTCCATTGGCCTGTGGTGGGCTATGGTGGCTCGCGGCGGCTGACGTCGGCCAGCGGGAAGTATAACATGCGCGATTGGTTTCCGTGGTGAACTGAAGCGCGGGAAGCTATACTGTTTCATGCGGTCACGGTCTTGGGGCGGAGTTTGTATTCCGCCATCCGCAATGGCTCGCAAACTGCTTGCACAACCTACCCGGAAAGGTACTTCACATGAACTGTATTGATATTTTTGCGTCCTTGCCACGGGGCCTTCGTTTGATCGCGGGCCTTCGCTTGATCGCGGGGATGCTGCTGGTCGGCGGAGCGCTGTTTACTCATGTCGGACGCGCGCAACAGGTTGGTGGCTCACTGAATGGTGAAGTTGCTGACTCGGCGGGAGCGCCCGTCGCCGGGGCCACCGTTACGGCGAAGTCCGCGACAGGAGGCGATGCGAGAGCAGTGCAGACCGGCGCTCAGGGTCAGTACACTCTGCCGGAGCTGGCCGCCGGAAGCTATTCGGTTGAGGTGACGGCGAACGGATTTGCGAAGCAGACGGTGGAGAGCATCGCGGTCAATGGAGCGGCCACGCAGAACTTTAAGCTGGATCGTGCATCGTCGGCCAGTTCCTCGCGCATCAGTGAAGTGCAATTGGTGGGCTTGCCATTGAATGGGCGCAGCTACAGCCAACTGGCTACACTGCAGGAAGGAATGTCGGACACTTCGGCGGCGGATTCTTCGCGCGGCATCGGCGGCAGCAGTCTCACGGTCTCCGGCGGGCGGCCCACATCGAATAATTTTCTGCTCGACGGCACCAGCGTGATGAATACGGACAACGGAGTGCCGACCAGCGCGAGCGGCGCGCAACTTGGCTCCGAGGCGGTTCTGCAGGTGATCGTACAGAGTACCAATGTAACCGCTGAGAACGGGCGCGGCAGCGGCGGAACACTGAACTCGATCACTAAATCGGGATCCAACGATTTACATGGAACGCTATTCGAGTATTTCCGCAACAGCAAGATGGATGCCAAGAATTTCTTTGATCAAAGCGTCAATCCGCCGCCGTTCAAGCGCAATCAATTTGGATTCATGTTAAGCGGCCCGGTGCGCAAGGATCGCACGTTCTTCATGGGCGCGCTGGAGTCGATGCGCGACCGGCTGACGAAAACCGAAATCAGCAATCTGCCGAGCGCGGAGGCGAGGTTGGGGATCATCCGTGACTGTGATGGCCGTGAATTGCGGCGCGTAGCGGTGAACCCTAAGATGCAACCCTATCTGGATCTCTATCCGCTTCCCAACTTGCGCTGCAAGGGGCCGGGCATCGGCAGCAATGCGGCACCGCTATTCCTGCCCACGAATGACACGTTTTTCACGGTGCGCGTGGACCATAAGATCTCGGATCACGACAGCTTCTTCGCGCGCTATACTTTTGACGACGCCTCCAGCGTTTCCGGCCAGGAACTTTTTTTGTTTCGCAGCGACAACTCGAGCCGCCAGCAATACCTGACGCTGGTCGAGACGCATTTTTTCACACTGAGTACGATCAACTCATTTCGCGCCAGCTTCACCAGACCCGTGGAGCTGGTCAACTCGCTTTACGATCCAATTCCGCGCAACCTCTTCTTCGTGCCGACTTCGCGAGACTTCGGGCAGATTTCCGTGCCGGGCCTGAACTCTTTTGGGCCGACGTTCACCACTCCGGATGGGCATTTCATGACGACGTTCCAATTCGCCGATGACCTGGTCCTGCAGCGCGGCGCGCATGGCATCAAGATGGGCGTGGATATTCATCGCAATCTCTGGAACATCTTCAACTCCAACAGCAAGGGCGGCGTGTGGACCTTCAACGATCTGGATAATTTTCTGCAGGCGGGTCCGGTAGGCACGGCAATTCAGGTGGCGCTGCCCATCTCGGATAATCACAAGGGATTTCGCCAGACGCTCGCGGGATTCTACGTGCAGGACGCCTACCGAGCGACGGAGCGGCTGCGCCTGGACCTGGGGCTGCGTTACGAGATCGCATCGGTCATCAAGGATTCCTACGGTCGTACTTCGTTCATGCCCGACTGGCTACACGACACTGTGCTGCAGACGGGCCCCATGCTGGGCAGTAACCCTTCGTTGAAGAACTTCGCGCCGCGCATTGGATTCAGTTGGTCGCCAGAAAGGGATACATCCATGGTGGTGGCCGGTGGCTTCGGAATCTACCATGATCAATTTCTTGAGTACGCGGTGGACTCGCAGAAGAATTCGGCGCCATTTAATCGCCGCGTCATCAATCAGAATTTCAACGCTTCGGAGGTGTTTCCGAATGCGCTGGCCGCCGCCGCGCTGGTTACCAATGCCACGCCGTTCGGGGTTGCCGTTCTCGATTATCCTCACATCTCAACGCCCACCGTGATGCGCTATAACCTAACGGTGCAGCAATCGTTCTCCAGTGGAGCGAATCTTCGGGTGGGCTACGTGGGTATGCGCGGCAATCACCTGTTCCGGGGGTACGAAGCAAATCTATATCCGCAGGCGGTGATTCAGGCCAATGGGGATCTCTGCCTACCAGGCAATGCAGCGACGGTCCGGCCACAGGATGTGAATCCAACTTGTCCGGCGGTTCCCGCTGCGCAGGCCGGGCCGCTCAATCCCGCATTTGCGTCGCTGGGGTTGAACTCCACGGATGCGCAAGCTTTCTACAATGCATTGCAACTCGCCGCTGGCATCTCCCGAAAGCGCGGGTCCATTCAGGGAAATTATACGTTCAGCAAGTCGGTGGACGATTCGTCGCAACCATCGAGCGGCAGCACGACTGATTACTCGCGGCAGTATCCGCATATGCGCACGGTGGACCGCGGGCCGTCAGAGTTCGATATCCGTCATCGTCTTTCCTTCAATTACTTTTACACGCTGCCAACTGGATTGAGCCAGGCATTATTGAAATCCAACTTGCTGAGTCCGCTGCTGGATGGCTGGCGAGTTGGCGGTGTCGTTTCCTTCCGCACGGGAACCGCATTCCATCCGCTGTCGAATGTCCGGCGGCCTGGGTATCTGTTTTCTCCAAACCGTCCCAGCCTGGGGGCAGGCGCGGATAACAGTCCCACTAGCGGAGCTTCTCTCGGCTGCCTGGGAGTTCCCGCCGGCGAAGCGCTGGGTGGGCCGGACCGTTACTTCGATCCCTGCGCGTTTGTCGCAGCTGCTCCTGGACGCATAGGGGATACGGGGCGCAATACCATTGCCGGACCGAGTGTCTTCACAATGGACTTGTCATTGCAGAAGGATTTTGCGCTGACGGGTGATAAGAAGCTACAGTTCCGGGCGGAGATGTTTAATCTTCCCAATCACCCAAATTTCGGTATTCCGCTGCGCGCCTCGCAGATTACTTTCTCGGGGGCGGCGGGCAATCCGAATCCAACCGCGGGGCAGATCGTCAACACCATCACCACGTCGCGGCAGTTGCAGTTCGCGTTGCGCCTGACGTTCTGAGATTTAACAGTGCGGCGACCGTGAGGGAGCGGGGGTTGGTTCTGAGTCGGGTGCTGTGCATTCTGGCGAAAAGCGCAACA
>CAMBEY010000273.1 GCA_945865705.1 Candidatus Sulfopaludibacter sp. SbA3 | reverse complement strand
ATTGCTTTTTGTTCGGCATCTGAAAGACAAGGGCCCCCGACCTTTGAAACCAGGAGGAACCCATGGCTCAGCCCGCCGTATCACTACCTGTTAGCTCGCCATCCGCCACACCCGTGGTTGACAAGAAATTGCGCGCCGCCGTCATCACTGTCAGCGATTCCGTGTTTCCAGGACAGAAGCGGGACGGTTCCGGTGCCGCCGTCGCTGAATTGCTCCAGGCGAATGGCTGGAGCGTGGCCCACACGCGCGTGGTGGCCGACGACATGGCGGTGATCGCCGCCACGCTGCGCGAGTTGAGCAACAAGGGTTTCGAAGCAATTTTCACTACCGGCGGCACCGGCATCTCTGCCCGCGATGTTACGCCGGAGGCTACTTTAAAAGTCATTACCCGTGAGATTCCTGGCCTGGCCGAGCAGATGCGTCGCGAAGGCGCGAAATCTGAGCCGCGCGCCGCACTTTCGCGCGCTGTGGCGGGCATCGCGGGGAACGTGCTCATCATCAATCTCCCCGGCAGCCCTAAGGGCGCGACCGAGTCGCTGCGCGCAATCATTGCTCTGCTGCCGCACGCTGTTGATCTGCTGCAGGGCCGCACCGAGCATACCCAGGTCTCCGGGCACTAAACGGGCAGCCATTCGCTTCCCTAAAAACTCCGCACAATTTCTGTATTGTCATGATCACACCCGGCGAGTATAGTGGGCATCCTGATTACATCAGATTCCGTTCGATGGAGAGTCCTCGATGAGCAACGCCGCCTTTACCCAGACCGTCCACGCCGAGATGCGCCCGCTGATCGAGAGCATCTTCGGCGAGTTACGCGCCAATCCCGGCACCAGCCACTATCACCGCTTAAGCGACGAAGAACTGTTTCGGCGCGGCGGGGCCGTCTACCTGCATCTGCTCGACTGGCTGATCGAGCGTGATGCGGAGCCAGTGCAAAAGGCCGGGACTGAACTGGGACATAAACGTTTCGCCGAAGGCATCCCGCTGGGGCAGGTGGTGCTGGCGGTGCTGCTCGAGGAGAAGCACCTCTGGAAATATCCGGCGACTGCCGCGTTCGCCGCCGATGCTGAACTGGTGCGCGCCACCGCGGAGTTCTTCCAGACATTCATTTACTGGACCGCCAAGGGCTTCCTAGCCGAACTGGAATCCGGCAAGATGCTGCCCGGGCGCGTCGTCCCGCCGCCCGCGCAACACATGCCCACCAAGAAGGCGGCGCAGCAGGAGGACGACGAGTTGATCACGCGCGGCGGCCAGATCGCCGAGTTCGGCGGATAGCATGTCCACTCGCAGAAAATTCCTGATAGATTCGGCCCAGGCTGCTGGCACGCTGTTTTTCTCCGGTTGCGGTCTCTCAACGATTGCGAACGCGCAATCGCCCGTCCCCCAATCTCCACTACGCCGCCGTGAAATCACCGTGGGCGGCAAGCGCGTGCGCACCGTTGATCTGCACTGCCACGCGCACGTTCCTGAGGCCTGGGAGCCGGTGAAGGACCATGACGTTGGCGAGACGCTGCGCACCACGCTCTCCGGTGTTCGCGGTGCGGCTCTGAACATCCACAATGTGAATGATCGCTTGCGGGTGATGGACGAGCAGGGCATTGATTTCGAGGCTGTCAGCATCACGGCGTTTTGGTACGGCGCTCCGCGCGATGCGGTTGCGGAGTTGATCCGCATCCAGAACGAAAAACTTTTCCAACTCGTCGCCGCCCATCCGGACCGCTTCGTCGCGCTAGCCTCTGTCGCTTTGCAATTTCCCAATCTCGCCGCCGAACAGCTAGAGCGCGCCATGCGACAACAGGGGATGCGCGGCTGCCTGATCGGAACCAGCGTGAATGGCGAGGAACTTTCCTCGCCGCGCCTGCGACCGTTCTGGGCCAAGGCCGAAGAACTCGGCGCGCTGGTCTTCATCCATCCGCAGAACTTCGCCGAGGGCGCAGCGCGCTTCCGCGGCAATGGCAATCTGCCCAACGTGATCGGCAATCCGCTGGACACCACCACGGCGCTGGCGCACTTGATTTTTGACGGCGTGCTCGACCGCTATCCCGGCGTGAAGATTTGCGCGGCGCATGGCGGCGGCTATCTGCCGTCATTCGCCGCGCGCGCCGACCGCTGCTTCACGCAAGCCCCCGACGCCTGCAAGCCGGTGAAGCAGCCGCCCAGCGCCTACCTCAAGCAGATTTACTACGACTCACTTGTCTTCACCGCCGAGCAGTTGCGCCATCTGGTGGCGGAGGCCGGCGCGGGCCAGATCGTGATGGGCACCGACCACCCGTTCGGCTGGACCAGCGAGTCGGTGGATCACATCCTGAACACGCCGTCCTTAAGCGACGACGACAAGCGCGCCATGCTCGGCGAAAACGCCGCGAAACTCTTGCGCCTGCCAGCCTAAACTCGAATCCGTAAGTTGTGGGAAGTATCGGACCTCATTGCCCTTTGGGAAGAGTACAAAGTGCGGAGGGAAGAAAGAGCAGCATAAATGGTAGAATAGCCCCCAATGGCTGCTCTATCTCGCAAGCGAATATTATTAATTTCCGCATTCTTGGGAATTACGATTCAATTAATTCCTTTCCTTATTGCTCCTGGATTCTTCGGGGCGGCAATTGCGTTTCCAGAAGGAATTCATTCAGATCACCCTGATCTTTACATAGCTCTGGTGCTTGTGATGAACTTCATCTTATATGGTGGAATATCATACTGGATACTAACCAGATCATTTTCCGCTTCGCGATCCGGAAATTCAAAGTAGCCCACTACCTGAATCCGTCTTCCGTTGACGCATCTTCGTGCCGCGTGATAACCTCGCGTGCTGTTCTTCTCTGAGGTGGCATTCTTGGCTGAGATAGTTCCCATTCGGTGGTCCCGCCATGACGAACCACCGGACCCAGAAAAAATTACGATGGCCGTGGCGCGCATTCGGCGCGGCGAAATCATCGCCATTCCCACCGACACGCTCTACTGCCTGATCGCCGATCCCTTCAACCTGTCCGCCGTCAGCCGCGTCTACCGCGCCAAGAGCCGCCCGACAGACCGCTCGCTGCCCATGTTCGTCGCCTCCATCGATCAGGCCGCCGAGATGGCGCAGCATCTTCCGTCCAACTTCTATCTGCTGGCGCACCGCTACTGGCCGGGGCCGTTGAGCATGATCGTCGAGGCGGGAGGCTCTGTCCCGCTGAAGGCCACGGGCAACACGCGGCGGCTGAGCCTGCGTCAGCCGAAGAGCGCCATCGCGGTCGCGCTGCTCGCCGAGATGGGCACGCCGCTGATCGCCACCTCCGCCAACATCTCCGGCCACTCCACCTGCTGGACCGCCGCGGAGACGAGCCTTGCGCTGGGCGATAGCGTCTCGCTCATCTTCGAAGCCGAAACGGCCGAATCCGCCCCGCACGTTGGAACCGTCCTGTTGGACGACTCCCTCATCATCGATCCGCCTGGAGCCCCGCCCATGCCCGTCGCCGATTTCCCATTCCCCGCCGTCCGCACAGCCACCACCATTGACCTGACCACGCCCGCCTGGCGCATGATCCGCGAAGGCGTGGTGAGCGAGGAGGAGTTGCGGGAATTCCTTGGAGAGTGAAGACGAGAATCACGATTCTCGTGTTTTAGATTGCCGCAGCGCCGCTGACGATCTCGATAATTTCCCGCGTGATGGCGGCCTGGCGGATGCGGTTCATGGTCAGGGTGAGCGAGTCGATCATGTCGCCGGCGTTGGCGGAGGCCGAGTCCATGGCGGTCATGCGTGCGGCGTGCTCGGCGGCGTTGGATTCCAGCAGTGATCCGAATATCTGCACTTCGACGTAGCGCGGCAGCAGCGTGGCGAGCAGTTCCTGCGGCGGCTGCTCGTAGAGGTAGTCGGTCTGGACCAAACTATCCGTAGATTGTTCGGACACTGCTCCGGCGCTTGGTTGGAGGGTCTTCAGGGGGAGTAACTGCGTTACGGTTAGCTTTTGCGAGATGACACTTTTGAAC
>CAMBEY010000272.1 GCA_945865705.1 Candidatus Sulfopaludibacter sp. SbA3 | reverse complement strand
GTTTCGACTACCGGTGTGCCGCTATATAGAAAGAAAGCGCGCAGCGATAGGGCCAGCGAGATCGCCACCGACGTAGCCGCAATCGCGGCAACGCCGCGTTCCGACCGCTGTTTTCCCGTGAGTCCATTGATGGTCGCGCCGAGCAGCGGAACCAGCGGAATCAGCCAAAGGTTAAAGTTTGCATCCATGTTTGTGCGCGATCGCTTATAGTTTCAGGCGACTGATCTCATCCACATTCAACGTCTGGCGATTTCTGAATACAGAGATGATGATGGCCAGTCCGACGGCGGCCTCAGCAGCCGCAACCACCATCACGAAAAATACAAATATCTGACCATCCAACTGGCGGAAGTAGTAAGACAGCGCGACGAACGAAAGGTTCACGGCATTGAGCATCAGCTCGACGGACATGAACAGCGTGACCAAATTGCGCTTAAAAATAAATCCCGCGACACCCAGGCTAAACAGGATGGCCGAGAGAACCAGATAGTAGGACAACGGAACCATAACTTCTCCTGTGCCTTCGCGCTGCAATTCACGCGGCAAGCACTAAGTTTCCTTCTTTGCCAGGACCACCGCGCCGACAATAGCCACCAGTATGAGGATCGAGACCACTTCGAACGGCAGCATATAGTAAATATAGAGGCGGCGACCGATGTCGGCGGTCTGGCCGGGGAAATCACCGAAACGCACTGCCGCGTCCGGCGGAAAATTGCGATAGACCAGCGAAGTCAGCAAACCGAGCAACAGCACTACCAGCGGCGCGCCCAGTTGCTTCGCCATCCGGCTGCGGTTGGTTCGCTCTTCCACGCCGGCGTTCAGCAGCATGATCACGAAAACGAACAAGACCATGATGGCCCCGGCATAGACGATCACTTGAACGGCGGCAATGAACTCCGCTCCCAGCATTAAATACAAAGAGGCGAGCGAAGCCATGACACCGATCAGCGAGATGGCGCTGTAGATGGGGTGCCGCTGCACCAGCAGGTTGATGGCAAAGCCCACCGCCGCTGCCGCAAAAACGAAAAATAGTATTTCGTACATGGAACTCAATTCACCCGTTTACTAAATTACACCGTAGCGCTAACCGCCGTACCGGACGGCTTGAACAAAACTAGTCAGAACCATATTCGCGAGGGCCAGCGGCAGAAGAAACTTCCAGCCGAAGGCCATCAATTGATCATAGCGGAAACGAGGCAGTGTGCCGCGAATCCAGACATAGACAAACAAAAAAGCCAGGACCTTTAGAAAAAACCAAAGCAGGGGCAACACAGTCTGCAAAGCCTCTGGTCCGAAGACCGGCCCGCTCCAGCCTCCGAAGTATAATACCGTCGCCACGCAGGAGACTGCCGTCATGTTGGTGTACTCCGCCAGAAAGAACATGGCGAAGCGCATGCTGGAGTATTCCGTGTGATAGCCCGCGACCAACTCTGTTTCAGCCTCCGGAAGATCGAACGGCAGGCGGTTGGTCTCAGCGATGGCGGAGACGAAGTAACAGAAAAATCCAATGAACTGAGGAATGACATTCCAGTGTGGGATGATTCCCCACCACGAGCCGGACTGGTTGTCTACCACCTGGCGCAGGCTGAGGCTGCCAGTTAGCAGCACGACACCCACAATGGAGAGGCCCATGGCCAGCTCGTAGCTGATCATCTGCGCCGAGCTGCGCAGTCCACCAAGCAGCGAGTACTTGCTGTTGGACGACCAGCCGGCTAGCGCAATGCCATAGACGCCCATGGAGCTGACAGAAAGAATAAAGAGCAATCCAATGTCGAGATCAGTGATCTGGAAAATGTCAATGCCGCCCATCTCGGTTCGTGGGCCAAAAGGGATGACCGCGAACACCAGCAGCGCAGTGATCACCGCCAGACAGGGTGCCGCCAGATACACCAGACGAAAGACGCCCGAGGGCGTAATGTCCTCTTTGGTGATGAGTTTAATGACATCGGCCAGTGGTTGCAGAAGCCCGTACGGGCCCACGCGCGTTGGGCCCCACCGCGACTGCATATGGGCCACGACTTTGCGCTCAAACCAGACAGTGTAGGCTACCGCCGTCAATAGCGCGAACACAACGACGACGATTTTCAGCAGCGTGTATAGGAGAAAGGGAAGGTCCATTCTGCGTTTCTAAACTCGTCAAATTTCCAGCGACTGCCATCGAGTCGCTAGAGTAGTTCCGGCTGCTTCCGGGTCGTTCGCTCTGGCACAAGATTAAGTATCGAGCTATATCTGCCCATCGTTCCCGATGAAAAGAGATGATCTTGCACGGACCGTATCTGAACTAAGCTCTGGTTTTCGACCGGATCGGGCGTCTCCGATGCGCTGCCCGGGAGCATCTGGGCCGTGCCGGAAATCACCGCGGCATAAGAGACGGCATAACCGGGAACGACCCGAATGATCTCCCGAAGAATAGCGTCCGGTCCTGCGGGCAGAGAATCAGCGCCAAGCTGTCGCGCCATATCCGCTATGATATCAACGTCCGGACGCGCTCCGGGCAGGTTAATCGCCGCACGCCTGCGCTGAAGTTCGCCACAGGTATTGGTTACTGTTCCGTTGCATTCATAGGCGCTGGCAGCGGGGAGCACCACGTCGGCGGCCTGCGCTGTTTCATGCAGGAACAAATCCTGAACAACGATAAACGACTTGCCTGCAAGATCATTCGGATTGCGATTCTTCCAAGGATTCGCACCGACAACATATAGCGAATCCGCACGCCCCTCGCCAACTGCCTTCAGCATTTGTTCGTAATTCATGCCAGGGTCAGGCGAGATAGCTGCTCCCCACTCCGCTTCGAACTGAATCCGAAGCGCTTCGTTCCGTATGGACTGAAAACCCGGCAGCAGGTGCGGATAGAGTCCCATGTCAGCGGCACCACGCGAATTGCTATAGTCGGCCAGCGCGATGTAACGGGTTGGTCCTTTCAGAATTCCGCCAAGTGTTACTAATTGCGAGATGCTGGTGCCGTATACTTCCGATCCGAAAACGATTACTACATTTTCCTCTGCCAGTAATTTTTCGCGGAATTCTTGTAGTGAGTCTGTGGATACATCGCGACCGCCAGCCGTGCGTCCAATAAGCTCGGTCGCGGCTGTGTTGTCTCCGGTGAGATATCTGATGGCGGTGTTCTCGCAGCCCGCGCCAACTGGCATCAGGCGGAAGCTCTGCTTTGCCAGCGGGATTTCGCGCGAGTTGATCACGTAGAGTCGCGCTCCCGCCAATCGGACGGCTTCGCGAATGTTCCACGCCAACAGCGGATGCTGGTCGGTTGGATTATTTCCCACGATCAGGATTGCCTTCGCTTCAGCCAGGTCGCGAGAGCTCGCTAGCGGAAATTGACCGGAGGTTGCCGATAGCGCCGACATCAGAGCAGGGAAGTCGGCGGTGCGCAGATGGTCAATGTGGTTGGAGTGTAGAACGGTACGCGTGAACCGTTGCAGCAGATAGTTCGTCTCATTCGTTGTGTGATTGGAGCCGATGACAGCGACACCGACTCGCTCGGGAGGAAGTTGCCGGTCGATGGTCTGCTTCCACCGTGCGGCCACGGTGCGAATGGCTTCGTCCCAGCTTACTTCCGTCAGCGTTCCAGACTTGCGGACCAGCGGATGTTTCAGGCGATCCGCGTGCTCGACGAAATCATATGCGTAGCGGCCTTTGATGCACAGGAATTCGCCGTTGACACCGCTGTGATCGCGATTGTTGCCGCGAAGAATCTTGTTGTTGCGCACACTCAGCGTGGTTTTGCAGCCATCGCCACAGTGGGTGCAGATGGTGGAGACATACTGAATCTCCCAGGGCCGGGCTTTGTAACGATACGCACCGCTGGTAAGCGCGCCGACAGGACAAATGTCGATACACATGCCGCATTCTTCGCACTCGAGATGGTCGCCGTGATTCGGCGCAATCTCGGAACCAGCTCCGCGATTGATGACACCTAGCGCGCCGACGCCCATGCCCTCGTCGCAGACG
>CAMBEY010000271.1 GCA_945865705.1 Candidatus Sulfopaludibacter sp. SbA3 | reverse complement strand
CAGAAATTCTGGAAGTCCGGTGAACGCGGCGTATCCGAGCGCACCATACCCGCGCGCGCGGTTGAGCTGACGGCACTGCGCGAATTTCAGCGCGACCTGCGCGCCGTCCTTGGCATGACTACTCTGTACAACGAAGCCATCGGCACCGTGTCGTCCACGTATCACTACGACCGCGTGGAAGGCCGCGAACCCGGCAAGCGCCACGAATCATTCTGAATGGTCCGCGCGCACGACGGTGATCCGCGAAAACCCCTCTTCGATTGTTGGACCGATCAATTTCCGCGCCATCGCGCGCAGGGCTTTCTCTGGAACATTTCGCGCGCGACGGCGATTGCGCTCCAGGCACACTTCTATCGGCACGTCGAAGTAGAGCGCGCGAATCACGCAGTCGTAGCGCCGCGCGATCTGAATGTACGGGCGGCGCTCGCGCGGAGTGAGCGATGTCGCGTCCACATACGTGCGGCGGCGGCCGAGCTGCACACGTTGGCGGAGCAGCGCGCGCAGCGCGGCGAAAATAGCGGCGGGGCTAGACTGATCCGTGGCGTCATCGAGCAGCAGCAGGCGCAGCGCGTCGCTCGACAGCGGATGAATTTTTCGTCGCGCGAAGTATGTCGATTTGCCGGAGCCGGGCAAGCCCACGGCGAGTATGATCTCCGGTGGACGCTTTGTATTCTTCATCATCGCTAATTATCATGCGAAGAATTACGAAGTCAACGCGAGCGTAAGGTGGAGTGCGTGTCGTAAACTAATTCACGTCGCCATAATCTATTTCATGTCGTCATCCCGAGAGCAGCGAGCGACCTGCTTTTGGTTTTTCATCAGCAGGAAGAAAAAGCAGATTCTTCGCTGCGCTCAGAATGACACTTTTAGGGGACGACGGTCGGTGGGAGGAATCATGCGGGAAGTGGTGCTCGATATTGAAACTGCGCCATGCGATAAAGCGCATTGGGCTGAGCTGGTGCGGCGCGTTCCATCGCTTGAGAAAATCGGGATTGACGACACGCCGCTCGACTGGTCGTTCGGGCGCATCGTCTGCATTGGCCTATCCATAGGAAAGCCGGTAAGCGAGCGCGGTGCGGCGGCGGACTTCTTAGAAGATAAATGTCAGGAGCTAAACTGGGCGGGGCCGGATGAGTCGAGCATCCTTGAAAATTTCTGGAAGGCCATCCAGCCCGGCGATTACGCGATTGGCCACAACCTGATGGGTTTTGACCTGCCCTACATCATGGGCCGCAGCGTGATCTGCAAAGTGAAGCCGTCGCGGTCGTTCGATCTGCGGATGTACTCGACGGCGTATGTGTACGACACGCAGCAGGTGTGGTCGAACTGGGGGCGGCGCAAATTCGCGAAGCTCGACACGCTGGCGGCGATCATGGGCTTCGCCGGAAAGACCGGCAGCGGCGCGCAGGTGGCCGGCTGGAGCGCCGCGAACGAATGGGACAAAATTCGCGAGTATTGCATGGACGACGTGCGTCTCACCCGCGCCGTCTACCAGCGCATGCGCGAGTACGGCATGTAGGATTGTGGCGCGCGCTAACCCGCCAGAATATTTTCCATCGGCAAGGCCAGTGGCGGCTCGCGCAGGAACGTGAGTTTTTCCATGCGGGCCAGCGCGGCGCTGACGGCGGTCTCGGAAGTTGGTTTTACGGAGATGACGAACGCGAGACTGTCGGCGTCCTGATTAGGCTCCTCGAAGACGGCGTCAATGTTGATCTTCTCATCGGCGATGATGTTGGCGAGCTTGGCGATGATGCCCACTTCGTCCTTCACCAAAAAGCGCAGGAAATAGGGGCGCGGCCCGGCTTCGATTCCAACCTTGGTAATTTCCTGGGGAGCCCAATATCCGAAGGCGGGGGCTCGTAGTGACGACCCGTGGCGCAGATCGCGCGCAGCAGACATGATGTCGGAGACGACGGCCACGCCCGTCGGCTTGCCCGCGCCGCGTCCGTAGTAGAGCGTGTCCTCGCCGTACTTGCCCTTCACCCAAATCGCGTTATACGAGCCTTGCACCTTGGCCAGCATCGCCGACTCCGGCACCAGCACGGGGCGAACATACAGCGACAGGCCTTCATTTCCTTGGGCTCCATTGCGCGCGCCGGCCGCGATCAGGCGAATGGTGTAGCCGAGGCGATGCGCGTAGGCGAAGTCGGTCGGAGTCAGTCGCGTGATGCCCTGGCGATAGATGGCGTCGGTGGGCACGCGCGCGCCGAAGCAGAAGTTGGCGACAATGGCCAGCTTCGAGCGCGCATCGAATCCCTCCACGTCGGCTTCCGGCTTGGCCTCGGCGTAGCCGCGTTTCTGTGCCTCGGCAAGGATTGACGCGAAGGGCGCTCCGGTCTTTTCAATCTCGGTGAGGATGAAGTTGCAGGTGCCGTTCAGGATGCCGTAGACCGCTTCGATGCGGTCCGCCGCGATGCCCTCGCGCAGCGCGTTCAGGATGGGGATGCCGCCGCCGGCGCTGGCCTCCATGTGCAGCGAGGTTTTATTGTCGCGCGCCAGTTGCGCCAGCTCCGCGCCGCGCAGTCCGAGCAGCTCTTTATTCGCCGAAACCACGGGGCGCCCGCGCCCTAGCGCGGTCTTCTGAATTTCGTAAGCGAGCGTGGTGCCGCCGACCACTTCGACGACGATGTCCACCTCGGGATGCTCGATGGCCTCGCGCCAGTCGCGCGTTAAGAGGCGCTTGCCCGTGGGCGTGTCCAGCTCGGCGCGCGCCTCCACTTCGAGGCTGGCCGCCGCGCGCAGATGCAGCTTGAAGCCCAGCTTGCGCTCCAGCTCCGCCGCGTTTTCATCCAGTATGCGGATGGTCGCGCCGCCGACCGTTCCCATTCCCACAATCGCAATGTTTACGTTACGCATGGTTAGTAGCTCACTCGGAAGTTTAGATACAAACGCAATTCACCAATCTACCACAGCACGTAATGGCCTCGGCGGGTCTGTCTTGGCCTGCCCGGGCGCTGGATTGAGCGCTGGCCATTCCGAACCCTTGCGCGAGGGGCCGCGTTTCGACAAGTGCTCCCGACCATCCAAAAACCACGACGCACCGAGTGAGCAAAAGGGGACTGACTGAACTTTCGAAATGAGATTTTCTGGTTCAGTATCAGGAAAGTTCTAGATTGCCGCGTCTGCAGTACCGACTCTGGCGCCGCACTGTTTGGGCAACCTAACGGGCGGCTGGAAGGTACACGGCGCTGCTGTTATCAAAATTCACAATACGAGTCACGACGATCATAGGAGGAAAAGCTATGCAGGGAAATCGGGCGGTAGCGTATATGGGGCCTAAGAAGCTGGAGATTCAGAATCTGGACTATCCGAAGCTGGTCGGTCCCAAGGGCAGGAAGTGCGAACACGGCGTCATCATCAAACTTTTAGTTTCAAATATCTGCGGAAGCGACCAGCATATTTACCGGGGACGGTTTCCAGTTCCTTCGGGAATGATTCTGGGCCACGAAAACACGGGCGAGGTAGTGGAAGTGGGCCGCGACGTGGAATTCATCACGAAGGGTGACATCGTCTCGGTGCCCTTCAATGTTTCCTGTGGTCGCTGCCGCAACTGCAGGGAAAGACATACCGAACTGTGCATGAATGTGAACCCCAAGGTACCCTGTGGAGCATATGGATTCAACCTGGGTGGCTGGCAGGGCGGCCAGGCGGACTACATGATGGTCCCGTACGCGGACTTCGCGTTGCTGAAATTTCCCGACAAGGACGAGGCCCTGGACCGCATCCTGGACCTGGCCTATCTCTCCGACATTCTGCCCACCGGGTACCATGGATGCGTGATTGCCGGCGTGGGCACCGGCTCCACGGTGTACATTGCCGGCGCGGGACCAGTGGGTCGCGCGGCGGCTGCCAGCGCAAGGCTGTTGGGCGCCTCGGCCATCATTGTGGGAGACAACAAGAAAGAGAGGCTGAAGCTGGTACAGCAGGCCGGCTACGAAATCGTGGACACTTCCTCGGCGGCGCCGCTG
>CAMBEY010000270.1 GCA_945865705.1 Candidatus Sulfopaludibacter sp. SbA3 | reverse complement strand
CCCGATACGCCGCTTAACGCCAGCGCCGCGCCCGCAATGGGCCGTCCGGTGTAGGCGTCCAGCACCATGCCAGTGATGGTCCCCTGCGGGGACTGCGACCAGGCCAGGGCGGCAAACAGCACCACCGCCAAACAGACACGAATTGAATTCTTACTGTGCAACATAAAGGGCTACCTCGTTGGAATCCACGCCGTTCATGTAGACCAGAACGGGAAGACGGCCAGAAAGAAACGGAAGATTCGGCAGACGAACATTGAGCTGCCACAATCCCGCAAAGTTGGGAGCCAGCCCGCTGAACTCCACGGGAACTTCCACGCCCGCGATGAAAACCTGCGGGATCGTGATGGAGGTGGCGGGTGGATTGGACGGAGCGGCTGCTCCGTCGGCGACGGTGGCGCTCAGCGCGCCTTGACCCGTCGCGTAAATGGAGATCGCCTGGCCGCGAATCGCTGGCCGATTCTCCGCGTTCGCGCTGCTATCCTGATTCAGAATCGCGCCTAGCGCGGGCACGGCGTTATCCTGCCGGAAGATTCCCGGAGCCGCCGCCACTATGCGGACTGTGCCGTTCAGTGTGCCGGAACCAGTAGTAACCACGACAGGACGCACGCCGGCCGCCGCCTGTCCTGGAATGAGAAAGTTGATTTGGGTGGCGGAAACAAAATTGATCCGCGCCGCCGTTCCATCCACGGTTACACTGACTCCGCCCAGCGTGGCCGGCAGCGGGATCACGGTGTTCTGTGTGGTTCCCACATTGGAAAATGTTCCGAAAGCCGATGCCCATGAGCCGGGAGCCACAGGCTGCTCGGCGCGGAAGCTGGCGCCGTTAACAATCGTCGCCGTGCCTTGAGCGCGCAGTTCGCCCCCGGACAGCAATGCGGCCAGAAGCGATACCATGCCAATCAATTGTTTTCGCTTGAGCGAGTCCTGCTTAAGCCAGTTTTTCATCGAGATATGATTCCCTTTCCAAGAAATCGGTTATGAACATTTCCAAAGTGAAGGAGTTGCCTGAAACCCAAGTCTGGATGGAGCAAGTTGAGTACATGTGAATGAATTGTGAACATTAGATGAAAGCCGGATGCCCGGCGGCATCGCGGGGAGCAGGTTCCAACTTCGGATGGAAGTTGATAATCAGCAATAAAAATTCACACATTCGATTTCACTCATTCACTTATATGGAATAACCAAATCGTATGTTATTCTGTAAAAGTAACTTCTTAATGAATGGCTGGTTACAGGATTGTTACAAGAAAAAGCAGCTCGGAAGTAAACCGAAGTAAACGCTTGAGGAGCGCGCAATGGAGTTTTATCAACTGGAGTACTTATGCGCGGTCGCCGATCGCGGCGGCTACAATCAAGCGGCGCGTACACTTTACCGCGTGCCCAGCGCGGTGAAGCGCGGCGTGGCCTTGCTCGAAGAGGAAGTGGGAGTGAAGCTGCTCCAGCGCGACGGGCGCAACGTTCGCCTGACGGAGGAGGGAGACGAGTTCCTGCGCTGGGCGCGCTCGGCCCTCGCCTCACGCTCGGAATTGCTCGACCGCATCCGCCGCAAGGGTCCTCTGCGCGGACGCGTGGTGGTCGCCGCCGGCCAGGCCATCCTCAACAAATTCCTGAGCCGCCTGAAGACGTTTATGATCCAACATCCTCAGGTTGAGATTCTAGTCCTGCGGCGCCGCGGCTTCGAGATCGGCTCAATGATCGAACAGGGCACCGCCGACTTCGGCTATCTCCCTCTGGAGTCCTGCCCGCCGACTCTCGAGTGGCACAAGTGCGTGGAGCTGCGCATGATGCTGGCCATTCCCATCAAGCATGAACTCGCCAGGAAGAAGGATATCTCGCTCACCGACCTGAGCAAAGTCCCGCTGATCCTGCCCGACCGTGAAGCATCTTCCGGCAAGCGCATCCATCGCGCCTTTCAGGAGAAAGGCTTGGAGTATCGCACGTTGGTCGAGACCGGCGACTCGCGCCTCCTGCTCGGCTTCGTGCGCGAGGGCCTCGGCATCACCGTGATTCAGGAGCAGGAGACCAGCCCGGATATTCGCAAGGACGTGAAGATCGT
This sequence comes from Candidatus Sulfopaludibacter sp. SbA3, assembly GCA_945865705.1. Lineage (GTDB taxonomy): Bacteria > Acidobacteriota > Terriglobia > 2-12-FULL-54-10 > 2-12-FULL-54-10 > SHUM01. Next base: position 1,919 of record CAMBEY010000270.1, on the reverse strand, counting down.
GGACGCCAGCCACCTGTTCGGCAAGCAGGTGGAAGGCATGGCCTGGCGCAAGCGCGGCTATCTGCCGGAAGCAGCACGTCGCCTGATGGCGACGCTGGTCCCGGAAGCGCAGCCGCCCGACGTCTACTCGGCGACGGCGGCCACCACCACAAAAAAAATTAAGTAACCGCACGACGCAACAATGCCGCGTGCATAGGCACGCGGCATTGGCACACCATCCAGAAAATTAATCTAGCGCTTCTCTTTTTCCAGTTGCGCGCGGCGAGTATTCTCCAGCATCGAGCCGGCCAGCGGGAGCATTTCAATGGCTTTTTTGATTGAGGGATCGTGGATGGCTTCCACGCGGTAGGCATCGTTCATGCCGAACTCCACCAGCACCAGTTGGATCTTCACGCGCTGCTTAATGAAGTCGAGATTGGCTTCGAAGTCGGCGCCTTCGTAGGCTACGTCTTCTTCTTTCAGAAAACGCTTGAAGCGCTCGACCACAGGCTGGGTTACTTCAAACTCTTTGCTGATGGACTTGTTCTCGGCCAGATAGCGGCTGGCGAATTTGAAGAATACGTCGCGGCGCGCCAGCGTCAACTGAAACTCGTTGGGCTTGGGCGGGGAGAAGCTCACATCCGGAGTGATGCCGCCACCACCGTAAACGGTGCGGCCCGTATCGGTTTGGTGCACGTCCGTCTGGCTGACTGTGCCTGCGGCCTTGTTGGTGTCGTTGAAATAATCGTAGAGCGAGAGGCTCGAGTAATCGCGCTGGATCAGCCGGCCGCTGGGCGTGTAATACTTCGCCGTGGTCAGCGCCAAGCCGGTGTTCTCGCTGAGCGGGAAAACGGTCTGCACTAAGCCCTTGCCGAAGCTGGGCTCACCGACAATCAATCCGCGGTCATGATCTTGTACGGCCCCGGAAACGATCTCGGCGGCGCTGGCGCTGGAGCGGTCAATCAGTATCACCAGCGGAAATTCGCTGCCGCGCGCCGCGCGCGAAGCCGAGTACTGCTGCTCGCGCGAGTTGCGTCCTTTATGCGACACGATCGCCTGGCCGCGCTGCAGAAATGTCTCGGCCACCGAGACGCCTTCTTTCAAGAGGCCGCCGGGATTGCCGCGCAGGTCCACCACCAGGCCGGTCAGGCCCTCGGCGCTCATATCGCGCAGATGGTCGCGCAGCTCGCTCGAAGTGGTCTCCATGAAACTTGAAATGCGCAGATAGCCCACGCCTGGCTCGATCATGTGGGCATGCTCCACGCTGAAGCGCGGAATCTCGTCGCGGATAATCACAAACTTCAGCGGCTCCGGCGTGCCCTCGCGCATGGCCTGCACGCGGACAGTGGTCCCGCGCGGGCCTTTCAGCAAGTTGGCGACTTCGGTGGTGTTCAACCCTTCGGTAAGCGAATCATCCACCTGCCAGATCACATCGCCGGGACGCAGACCAGCCTTGTAGGCAGGCGAGCCGGGGAACGGCGCCATGACCACCGTGCGTCCATTGCGCGGAGCCACCTGCATGCCCACGCCGTAGTAGCGCCCGCGCTGGTCCTCGCGCATGGCGGCGAACGACTTGGGATCAAAGAAATTGGAGTGCGGATCAAGCGATGTCAACATGCCCGGAATCGCGCCGCCGTAGATGGCCTTCTGGGCGTCCACCGGGTCGGCATACTGCATCTCAACGGTGCCCAGCACGCTGGTAATGGACTCAATGGTCTTGCGGACGTTCTCTTCGCTTGCGCTCGATTGCGCGCCCACGCGAGGGCCATAGACCCCGCCCAACACCGCTGACAGTATGATTGTCGCCGGAATGATAAAAATGCCGCGCCGGTAGAAGCTCATGCACGCTCCCTTTCCCCTACCCACACAAAACTCTGCTAAGTCTATCACATATGATTCATTGCGCAGCGCAAGGGATGCACGGGGTGTATATGTTTTGG
>CAMBEY010000269.1 GCA_945865705.1 Candidatus Sulfopaludibacter sp. SbA3 | reverse complement strand
GAAATAAGGGGACAGCCTGAACTGAGCGATTTTCCCGCGCGCTGGATCATGCAAATGTTTTCCCCAGGCCGCACACATGGGCGCGGCATACCGTGTCAGCATACCGCTGATTCAGGCTCACGCCCTAATAATAAATCGCGCAGTTCAGGCTGTCCCCTTTTCCCTCATTTCTCGCGACTCCAAGCTGATGGCCGTCGCCATCGAGGCTCACGGCGCGACGCTGCAACCCGGCGCGCCGCGGGAATTGTTTCAGACACGCATCATGAGCGCGGGAAGCAGACCACAATACGATGTGGCGCCCGATGGCCGGTTCCTGATCAATACCGAAGTGGAAGAAGCCGATGGGCAACCCATCCACCTGCTGCTGAACTGGAATCCGCCGGAAAATTAGCAGGCCCGAAGAAATCAGCAGACACCCCAGCCACATCTTGACTCTCCCGCCGTTTATGCAGTTTAATTAAGAGTTCCGCTGTGTTGTTCATTTAAGTCTAATCCATCCGGTGGGGTGCCTGCCCGGTCTGTGTTCAGAAGTGTCAAGTTGCAGCAAGGTGGCCAACTCCGATGATCCGATTCGAAGAAGGGGATGAAATGTCTGCTAACGATAAACCGAGCGCGGTGAACCATCGCAATCAACGCGAGTTCATCGATCTTTGCAAGAAAACCGGCGATGCCGTAATCGTCGAGAAACAGGTTGATTGGGACCTGGAACTGGGCGCCATCAGCCGGCGCGCGACGGAGATCGACGGCCCCGCCGTGGTCTTCAACAATATTAAGGACTATCCCGGCCAGAGCATCTTCGTGAACCCCATCTCCACCTGGCGCCGCGCGGCCATCACGCTGGGCCTGCGCGCCGACGCCAAGGTTCCTGAGATTTACGCGGAGTACATTCACCGCGACGCGAACCCCATCGAGCCGACCATGGTGACGGACGGCCCCAGCCGCGAAGTGATCATCAAGGGCGACGACGTGGATGTTACCAAGCTGGTCGCGCCCATGATCCACGACGGCGACGGCGGCCGCTACCTCGGCACATGGTGCATGGCCGTTACCATGGACCCCGACACAGGTTGGGTCAACTGGGGCACCTATCGCTTCATGGTCCACAACAAGCGCTATCTCTCGGGATGGCCGTTCGCTCCCAGCCACATGGGACACATGTTGCGCACCAAGTACCTGCCGTTTGGCAAGCCCATGCCGGTGGCCATTGTGATCGGCGCGGATGAATCCAGCCATTTGGCCGCCACCTCCAGCACGCGCAAGGGACGCTCGGAAGCATCGTTGGCGGGCGGACTGGCAGGGCGCTCCATTGAACTGCTCCAGGCGCTCGACAGCAAACTGACTTTCCCGGCCTGCGCCGAAGTGGTGCTGGAAGGCGAGATTCTGCCCGACCAGATCGCCATGGAAGGACCGTACGGCGAGTATCCCGGCTATCGCTCCGGCGAGATGGGCTCGGGCATTCTGATGAAGGTCAACACCATTTCGCACAAGAAGAATCCCATGCTCTCCATGGACTGCACCGGCTACAAGGATTGCAGCTCCACGGTTACCGCGCTGGGCGGCGGCATCGGCGTGCAACGCAAGCTGGAAGCTGCGGGCCTGCCCGTTACCGGCGTGTACATTCCCTCTGAAGGCGCCGTGCATCTGTTCATCGTCGGCGTGAAGGCCGGCCAGGGCGGACGCGAGACCACTCAGAAAGTGCTCGACTGCCTCACCGACAACCGCACCTATCCGACCAAGATTCTGGTGGTCGAGGACGACGTGGACATCTTCAACCTCGGCGAAGTTCTGCACGCCTGGTCGACGCGCTGCCACTCCGGTCGCGGCACGCTCATCAAGCACGTTGAGAAGGGCGCGCAACAGTTGACGCCTTGCTACGATCACGATGAACGCGCGCGCAGCGCCGGCGCCGTCGTCGCCTTTGACATTTCCTGGCCGCAGACCTGGGACCCGACGGAAATCCCGATCAAGGCCACCTTCAACGCCATGTATCCCGATAGCGTGAAGAAGCAGGTCATGGACAACTGGAAAGCCTACGGCTTCCAGTCCTAAGCTTGCCGGCTCTCTCTCGTCGGCTCTCTTTATGTTGTCATTCCGGGCGCAGCGAGGAATCTGCTTTTAACATTAGGAAACAAGACACCAGCAGATTCCTCGCCCCGCTCACTCGAGACTCGGAATGACAGCGAAAACAAGATCAGAATTGATAACAGGATTATAAAGGAGAAGAATTCATGGAATACATGGCGCATGTAAAGCACCTGAAGACGCTCGAAGAGGGCAAGAAGATTGTGCTGACGCTTCGCGATCTCTCACCCGGAGCACACACCAAGTATCTGGCGCGCGTGGCCCGCGTGGAAGTTTCGCGCAAGCCCGAGGCTCTGGCCGGCTGGGACAAGCTGTGGGCCTTCTCCGTGGTGGGCTTCAAGGATCCCCTGCCCTGGGGCGTAAAAGTCCTCGAAGAGCTGGGCCTCACCGTGCCCGGCAAACCTTACGACGACATCTACCAGGCGCTGGCCAAGCTGTAGGCAGATTGCCTATCTTTAGTTAGTATCATGCGGCAGTTGGGTTTTCCCGGCTGCCGCTTTCGTTTGGGGTTCAGGAATGACGCGGCCACCAGTAGATCGCGCAGCTAGGGTCCAGCTCTTTCAGGGGATCCGCGCCGAGTTCCCACAATGGGAGATGCAGTTAGACAATGAGTTGGAGCACCCAGCCATCGACATTCTACTCGAGTTTCCCGTGCAGCCTGGGCTGTCTATGGAAACATCGCTTTGCCTTTGTGGAGACGAGCTTTACATAAATGCAGGCCCTTTGTGCGTTGAATGGTTTCCCTGCACGAAGCCCTCCGTGGTGGAAGAATATCGTGAAGCTGTTCACGGTTTCTTGTCAGGGCGTTGGAGAATCGCAGTCTACCACCTTGGGGGAACTCCTGTATTGGCGAAGCTACAACGCCCAACACGGGGAACGTGGGCAACGGAGGCTACGTCGTCAAGCCTGAGAGCTTTGATCCCCTGGCCTCGAAGAATGGAAATTTTGCAGGCGCGGCCCATGTGAAGGTACTCTGAGTTGGCGACTTTCCGTTTTTTGTTATAATTAAATCGCATGACGACTAGAGAACAAATAGAGTCGCTCCTCGATTCCTTCGACCATTTGCCTGAAGAGGCGAAACGTGAAGCCGCGGCTGAAATCCTCCGGCGAACTTCGCAGTTTGACCTGTCTCCATTAGACGACGACACGCTGGTAGAAAACGCCGAAAGACTCTTTCTGTATCTGGACAATCAAGAGTTGAAGAATGGCTGATCCCCGGCGCGGCGAAGTATGGATCGTGGACCTCGGAATGGCCGCGAAGGTTCGGCCCTGCCTGGTGGTCAGCATTCCAGCTTTAGAACAAGACCGCGCCCTTGTCACAGTCGTCCCGCATACAACCAGCCTTCGCGGTTCCCGGTTTGAGGTGATCCTCCCGATTGGGTTCCTCCGTCCCGGCGGTTTTGATGTTCAAAACCTCATTACGATTCCGCACGCGAAATTGGTGCGGAAGTTGGGCATAGTGTCAACCAATCTATTGCCCGTTATCGAAACTAGCCTACGAAAGTGGCTTGGGTTGTAAATCTTCGCTGGTCGATGCGTAAACGGGGATTCGCCTATTCTTGAGATCGCTGACCGCACCAGGATTCGCAGAATAAGTTGATGGAATCAGCAAACGTTAGATCCACTGGTTCACGATTGCCAATGCTGCGCCGCGCGGCGCTGATGGCCGGCAAGCTGCTCACGCGCGCGGGATCGTACTGCCTGCGCTATGGGCTTGCCGCGCCCAATCAGATTGCGGCCAAGACGGACGCCGCGCCTGCGGCGAATGCCGGTCCTTCTTATGAAGACCGCGTGGCCAGCGAGATTCAGCGCTTCAACACGGAATTAAACGTTCATGATTTGCCGGAGATATTCCATTACTGGTCCAACCGTTTTTTACGCCCCAAAATGGAGCAGGTACTGGGCGCGAACGCTCCCGATGAG
>CAMBEY010000268.1 GCA_945865705.1 Candidatus Sulfopaludibacter sp. SbA3 | reverse complement strand
TCGCGCGTGCGATGGAGATTCCTTACGGCGAGGCCGACCGCATCGCCAAGGCCGTTCCCAACACGCTGAACATCAGCATTGAACAGGCGATTGAGCAGTCGCTCCAGCTCGCCGACATGATGAAGGCCGACGCGCGAGTGAAGGAGGTCGTGGAGGTCGCCAAGGGCCTGGAAGGCATGGTGCGGCACGCTTCCACGCACGCCGCCGGAGTGGTCATTTCGCCGGTGCCGCTGACGGATGTGGTCCCGCTCTACAAGACGAATAAAGACGAAATTGTTACGCAGTACGATATGAATGGCCTGGAGGCCGTTGGCCTGCTCAAGATGGACTTCCTTGGGCTCACTACTCTTACCGTGGTGGATGACGCAGTGAAATTGATCCGCGAGTCGCGCGGCGAGACGCTTGATCTGGAACGCATTCCCTACGACGATGCCGAGACCTACCAAATATTCTCAAAGGGTCTCACCAGTGGCGTCTTCCAGTTTGAGTCATCGGGCATGCGCGACATTCTGCGCCGCTACCAGCCCTCGCAGCTTACCGACCTAACCGCGCTGAACGCGCTCTACCGGCCTGGCCCTATTCAGGGTGGCATGATCGACGACTTCATTGCCCGCAAGCTCGGCCAGAAACCGGTACAGTATGACTTGCCGGAGCTGGAGCAGATACTTTCCGAGACGCTCGGCGTGATCGTCTATCAGGAGCAGGTGATGCAAATCGCCAACCTGCTCGCCGGTTATTCGCTGGGACAAGCCGACCTGCTGCGCCGCGCCATGGGCAAAAAGAAAGCGGAAGAGATGGCCGCGCAGAGGGAACAGTTCGTCAGCGGCGCCATCGAGAAAGGGTTCAACAAAAAGAAGGTCATTCGCATCTTCGATCTGATGGAGCAGTTCGCCGGCTACGGATTCAACAAGTCTCACTCCGCAGCCTACGCCGCACTGGCCTATGTTACGGCGTACTTGAAGGCGCACTACCCGGTCGAGTTCATGGCGGCATTGCTCACCAATGAAATGGGCAACACTGAAAAGGTGGTTCTGTATCTGAATGAATGTCGCGAGATGGCCATCGGCATTCTCCCGCCCGATGTGCAGACCGGTGCGTGGCACTTTACTCCCGCCGTTGCGGAAACGGCCTCTGGCAAAGCGATTCGTTTCGGTATCGGAGCGATTAAGAACGTAGGCCGCGCCACCGTGGAAGCTCTGATCACTGCGCGGAATGAGCAGGGCCGCTTCGATTCGATTTATCAGTTCTGCGAAGTGATTGACCCTCGCTCGCTGAACAAGCGCGTGATCGAGAGCATGATCAAGGCCGGAGCCATGGATTCATTCGGCCCGCGCTGGCAAGTGTTCGCCGTCGTGGATCGCGCGCTTGAATCGGGGCAGCGCACGCAGAAGGCGCGTGGCGCGGGACAGCACGACCTGTTCGGCGGATCTTCTGACACACCGGCTCCGCCAACTGCTCTGCCATCCGCTATGGCCTGGACCGAGACCGAAGTGCTTACCGGGGAGAAAGAAGTTCTAGGCTTCTACATCACGGGACATCCCATGCAGAAGTACGCGCAGAAGCTGCGCGAGCTGGGCACGGTGGAAACCAACGCTCTCGCCGACCTTCCGCCGCAAAAGGAAGTTGCCATCGGCGGCGTGCTAACAGCAGTGAAAGCGGCCCGCAGCAAGCGCGGCGACTTGTGGGCCTCGGGGTCGCTCGAAGACCTTCAGGGCAAGGTGGACCTGCTGGTGTTTCCTGAGGCGTACAAACGTTTCTCCGAGTTGTTGAAGATGGATGCGATTCTTCTGGTCCGCGGAAAATTGCAGATGGAGGAAGGCGCATCGCCGCGATTAAACGTTTCCGATGTTGGACTGCTCGACAAAGCCGAGCCGGAGATGGCTTCTGCCATCATCATCCGCATCCGACTGGGTCGCAAGAATAGTTCCGCTAATGGCGCGGTCGCGCAGCAGCTATTCGATTTGATTGAGAGGAAGCCTGGCGCAGCGGCTGTCCGCATTGAACTCGAGCGCGAGGGCGACTTTGAGGCGCAGCTTGAACTGGAGCGCGGCGTGCGTCCTGACGAGGAGTTCAAATCACTGGCCCGCGGCATCTGCGGAAAGGACTCTCTCGTCCTCGTCTGATATGCGAAGATAGTTATGAAGCCGCCGAAATTGAAGGAGAAAGAATCGATTGGATCGGGATAAGGCACGCGAGGAATTCGAGCACATCGAACGCGAGATGGAGACGCTGGGTAAGTCCACTGCGTCGCCGGAGGCCGAGAAGCGTCTGCAGGAATTGAGCGATCAGTTGCAGCACCTGCGCGAAGAACTGACCGGTCCGCTCACGCCGTGGCAACGCGTGCAAGTCGCGCGGCATCCGCAGCGGCCACACCTGCTCGACTTCATTCCACTACTGTTCGAGAATTTCTCGGAGATTCATGGCGACCGCAGCTTCTCCGACGACCCCGCGATGGTCGGCGGATTCGCCTGGTTCCGTGGCAAGCCGGTGATGGTGATCGGCCAGCAAAAGGGCCACGACACGCAGCAGAAGCTCAAGCGGAATTTCGGTATGCCCAAGCCCGAAGGCTACCGCAAGGCGCTACGGCTGATGAACCTGGCCGCCAAGTTTCACCGGCCCATCTTTACTTTTGTCGATACTCCTGGCGCTTACCCCGGCATTGACTCAGAGGAACGTGGGCAGGCCGAGGCCATCGCGCGCAATTTGCGTGATATGGTCCGACTGCCGGTGCCTATCATCGTAACCATAACAGGTGAGGGCGGCAGCGGTGGCGCGCTGGCCATCGCCGTAGGCGATCGCATCCTGATTCTGGAAAACTCTGTTTACAGCGTCATCTCGCCGGAGGGCTGCGCCTCCATCACCTGGCGCGACGCGACCAAGGCCACTACTGCCGCCGACGCGCTCAAGATGACCGCGGATGATCTGCGCGCCCTCGGCATCGTTGATCAGATTGTTCCCGAGCCGGCGGGCGGCGCGCACGTGGATCACAAAAAGATCGCCGAGTCGATAGGGGAACATCTCCAACGGGCGCTCGCCGAAGTCAGCGGCCTGCCTGCTCAGGAACTGCTCGACCAACGCTACCGAAAGTTCCGCAACATGGGACAGTTCTTCCGCACCGCCGCGAGCTAAAGCACCGGCTTCCGATCAAATGAATGCGTGGTATGGAGAAGTGGCGGAGTTATTTCCCGCCGGGCTTGCGACCAATGACGCCGTAATCCATGCCGCCGAAGAATGTGGCGTTGAACCGCTGCACTGCTTTATTGAACGTCGCAATGGATTCGGAGTCCGCCGCCGCAGTTAGCTCGGGCAGCACGGGAAGGTGTGCCGAAGCCGGCGAAAGATAGTGCGTGGTAACGTCCTCAAGCCCCGCTTGCGTGAAGAGATAACGCATCTGCGCGGCGGGGATCGGTCGGACGTGGGTCGGATCGATGTAGAACGACTGGCTGAAGATGGCCAGGCACTCCGGGTTTTGCGTCTCAATGGCCAGCACTCCGCCGGGCGCGAGTTTTCGCACCGCCTCCAGCACCAGATGCGTGTAGTCGGCGGGATCGAGATGCTCCACAAACTGCGAACAGAATATTCCGTCCAGTGAGCCGTCAACAATTTGCGCGAGGTGCGCGAACACATCGGCTTGCACCGCGGACAACCCTTTTTCAAGACATCGTCCAACCATGTCGGCATCGAGGTCCACTCCGGTCGCGGGGACGCCTGCGCCTTTCATTAGCTCGAGGAATTCCCCTCGGCCACAGGCGATATCCAGTACGCTGGTGCACCTTTGAAAATGGGACAGATAGTAACTTTGCCTCTCTCGAATCTCTTCTTCCGTCCCGCGAAAGTCTTTTTCGAGCGCGAAGTAATCCACTTCGAGTTGTGGCGAAAGCGGGCGAGTTGGCTGAATAGATCCCAGGGAAGGCGCAGCGCTGGTTGCTGGCTGAGAAATAAGGATCGCCTCCTGCGGTCGGGTGGTTGCGGCTTTGGCTTGCGCGGCGAGGCGGCGGTTGAGTTCGCGGATTCCC
>CAMBEY010000267.1 GCA_945865705.1 Candidatus Sulfopaludibacter sp. SbA3 | reverse complement strand
GCGCGTGGTGCGGTCGAAGAAATTGCGCGCGTCCATGTTGTCGTTGCGCAGGTACTCATAGACAGTCCCATGAATTTCGTTGGTGCCAGATTTGGTTACCATGTTCACCATGCCGCCGGAGCCGCCGCCGAACTCGGCGGAGTAGTTGCTGGTGAGCACCTGGAATTCGCGTACGGCATCGACGCCGAGCATCAGGCCGGAGGCCGAGCCGGGCGTGCCGAAATTGGACATGCTCTTGATGTTGGTGCCATCAAGCAGCCAGCCCGTCTGGTCAGGCCGCGAGCCGGCGAAGGAGATGCGCGCGCCGAAACCTTTCTGCGCGATGGAGTCCGTCTTGCGCGCGGGCAGCACGCCAGGCTCGATCAGCGCGAGTTGCGAGAAGTCGCGGCCATTCAACGGAAGGTCCTGGATGCGCTCTTCGTTCACGATGCCGGTTACGGCGCTGGCGCTGGTATCCACCAGCGGCGCTTCCGCCGTGATGGTAACCTGCTGCGTTACCGAGCCGACCGTGAGCGGCAGATTTAGATGAGCTTCCTGGCCCACGGTGAGGGCGATGCCGGTGCTGACCAGCGTTTCGAACCCTTCCTTGGACACGGTCACCTGATAGCGGCCCGGTTGCAGTTGTGGCGCGCTGAATCGGCCCTGGGCATCGCTCATGACCACGCGCTGCGCGCCGGTTTCGCTATTGGCCACAGTGGCCTGGGCGTCTGGTATCACCGCACCGGAACTATCGGTGATGGTCCCCGTCAGTGTGGCGGTCTGCGCGTATAGCTGCGCCGAACCGGCCAGTAGTAATATGGCAAAAGTAAACGCAAACCCGCGTAATATCTCACGAAACATTTCAGAATCCTCCTGTGAAGTGCTGACCGAATCCATTTACAAGCAACTAACTAGCCAGGCTAAATATCTTGCTGCCCACAACATAATCTTAAATGGACTATGCCGCCAGGGGAGCTGTCTTGTCAAGCGGAATTCAGGCTGGGATTTTCCCCTTGACTCGCCCGCAAGTCCTGCTATAAATGGCGTATAAGTTATTGTTCTAAATGAGGGTAGTGGAAGACAGGGGAGACGCATCATGGTGCATCGAGCAACTCCGTTCGCGGTTAGATTGGGAAGGCGCATACTGCTGCTGATCGGCACGGCCTCCATGGACATGCCCGGGCAGGCGGCCAGCCCGGTTGGCGCCGATGCCCGGCTGATGGAAGCGGTTGAACGCGGCGACCGGCAGGGTGTGCAAGCGCTGCTCTCCGAGCGCGTGGACGTGAACTCCAGCGCCGCGAATGGCGCCACTCCGCTGGCCTGGGCCGTTCATCGCGACGATGTGGCCGTGGCCGAAATGCTGATCCGTGGTGGAGCCAACGTGAATGCCGAGAACGATTACGGCGTTACGCCCCTGTCGCTGGCCTGCACCAACGCCAGCGGTTCAATGGTGAAGCTGCTCTTAAAAAATGGCGCGAATTCGAACAAGGCTAACTGGACCGGCGAGACGCCACTGATGACATGCGCGCGGACCGGCAGCGTGGCAGCGGTGCAGGCACTGCTGGCCGCTAAGGCGGATACGAATACGACGGAGTCCAGAAAGGGCCAAACGGCGCTGATGTGGGCCGCGGCGGAGAAGCACACTGCGGTGGTGAAAGCGCTCATCGCCGGTGGTGCGGAAGTGAAGGCGCGCTCCACCGTCATTGCCACGCGAGAGCCATATGAATTGGTCTGCACGGTCTCCGATCCCTGCATGGATAGTAAGACTTCAGGCACCACGTACCACAAGGAAGTTCATTTCCCGAAGACCACGGGAGGCTTCACGGCGCTGCTGTTTTCCGCGCAGCAGGGCGACATCGAGACGTCGCGCGTGCTGCTGGATGCAGGCGCGGGCATTGATGACGCAACGGACGAAGACGGCACGCCGCTGGTGGTGGCCGCCGCGAGCGGTCATGAAAAGCTGGCGCTGTATCTGCTGGAGCGCGGCGCCAATCCCAATGCCAAGGACGCTTACGGAATGCGTCCGCTACACTACGCGCTCTACAAGGGCTTCCATGAAGTCAGCAGCGCGAAGAATGAGCCCACGGATCGCTTCGGCTGGCGCAAGCAGAACATGATGGAGTTGGCCCGCGCGCTGCTGGTGAAGGGCGCTGATCCCAACGCACGCATCGAGTACGACTTTGCCCCCTATGATTACGCCCCGGTCGCGCGGTCGAACGGCAACAATCTGCCTCAGATCACCTTGGTGGGCGCGACACCGTTCTTCCTGGCAGCCGCAGGCGGCGATGTGACGGCGATGAAGACGCTGGTGGAGGGCCGCGCGAATCCCAAGCTCACAACCGAACACGGCGCGACACCGCTGCTGGTAGCCGCGGGAGTTTCGCACGAAGCCGGCGACTGGGATGAGGCCGACATGAAGGCGGCTCTGGAAGCCACCAAGATGGCGCTGGCTCTCGGCGCGGACATCAACGCCACTGCCGACGGGGGGCGTACTGCTCTGCATGGCGCGGCATTTCAGGGCGCGAACGATCTGGTGCGTTTCCTGGTGGAAAATGGTGCGGACATCGAAGCCACTGATAAGTACGGGCAATCCGCGCTGACCATCGCGATGGGCGATCCCGAGGGACTGGTCTATCGCCAGCTACCCGGCGGTCGCTACGATTACAGCTTCCGCCAACCGCGCCGGCGCGACAAGACCGCCGCACTGCTGGTGGAGTTGGGCGCCAAGCCCTTCACCGGCAAATACCGCGACCGCTCCGGCGAGTAAGTCCGTTCTTGCGCGACCGCGCCGCGTGACAGTGCCGCGCGCGTGGGCAAGCGGGCCGATGGAAAAACCACGCCCCGGTCGCCGCTGCTTTCCCCACCCATAAACGCAATGCCTACGTGATATTCCAAACCATCGCGTCCGGGGCGTTGCGTTCCATCGGCCTGCTTGCCCACGCGCGCGGCACTGTCACGCAAAAGAATGCCGGGCGAGAAAACTCCACGGCACACAAATCGTGCCGTGGTTACTTGTTCAGTGTGGCGCGCAGGCGGTAGCGCTGGATTTTGCCTGTGGCGGTCTTGGGCAGGTCAGCTACGAAGTGAATGTGGCGCGGGCATTTGTAGTGCGCCAGGATTTCGCGGGTGTAATGGATCAGCGCGGCCTCGGTTTGCGGGTTGGCTTCGCTGCCCGGCTTCAGGACGACAAACGCGGCGGGCTTCTCAAGACCCTGCGCGTCTTTTTCCGCGACCACGGCGGCCTCGGACACGGCGGGGTGACTGAGCAGTGCCGTCTCGACCTGAATGGGCGAGATCCAAATGCCGCCAGCCTTGAACAAATCGTCGCTGCGTCCGTGGTAGGAGAGGTAGCCGTCCTTGTCCCTCTGATACTGATCGCCAGTGAGCAGCCACTCGCCTTTGAAGGCGCGCTTGCTGCCTTCGTGATTGCGCCAGTAATAGGACGCGACGGCGGGTGAGGAGACCCACAGCTCGCCCAATTCATCCTGCCCCGCTTCCGCGCCTGCGGCATTCACCAGACGGAAATTGTGTTCAGGGAAAATCTTGCCGCTGGAGTCGAGATGAATGTCGCCGGGCCGGTTGCAGAGATAGATGTAGCCGAATTCAGTGGAGCCTACTCCGTCTATTGTCTCCAGCGCGGTCTGTGCTTTCCACTCGGAATAGATGGGGGAAGGCAGCGCTTCGCCCGCCGAAACGCAGAGGCGCAGGCTCTTTAGTTTCGCTGGGTCCATGTTCTCGCGCAGCAGGCGGTTATAGCCTGTGGGCACGCAGAAGAAGATGGTGGGCTTATATTGTTCAATAAACTCAAAGATGCGCTCCGGCTCCGGACGCATGGGCATCAGCACCACGCTGCCGCCTGTCCAGAGCGGGATGAACATGGAGTTGGCCAGGCCGTAGGAGAAGAACAGGCGCGAGACGGAGAAGGTAATGTCGTCAGGGGTCATCTGTAAAACATGGCGGCAAAAGGGATCGATGGCGAACATCGTATTCTTATGCAGATGCACTGCGCCCTTGGGATTACCCGTGGAGCCGGATGTGTAGACCCAGTGCGAAGGATCATCGCGATGCGTGGG
>CAMBEY010000266.1 GCA_945865705.1 Candidatus Sulfopaludibacter sp. SbA3 | reverse complement strand
CGATCACGTTGGACGATTATCACTGCCCGTCGAACGTGACCGCTCCCTCCCGGTCGCGGCTCGGTTAGCATCTTCGCTCACTGGCTCGCCGTAATGCTCATCGATAGGTCGGGAGACGATCTCGAATACTTTTCGGGCAAGTGCCGCGCGCTCCGCCTCGGATAGATTCGCGGTGTCGATGGTCTCATGCAGATGCACGGTGATGGTCGCCGGATTCAGCATCAGACTGTTCTTGCGATTGAATTCAAAGGAGCCGACGACGCTGATGGGCACGATGGGAACTTCCAGATCGCGCAACAAACGAAAGATGCCATTCTGAAAGGGGCCCACGCGCCCATCGAGCGTGCGGCGGCCTTCAGGAAACACGATGAGGCTGACGCCGCTGGCCAATGCCTCTCGCGTCTGCAGGACGAGGCGACGCATACTGCCAGGCGTCCTTTGGTCGGCGACAGGAATGTTGCCAAAGCGTTTCATCAGCCAACCATAAAAAGGTATGCGGAAATGTGACTCCAGTTCCCAGCCGCGAAAATATTGCGGAATCGCAGAATACAGAATGAATGGGTCGAACAGGTTAACGTGGTTGCCGATGAAGATGGAGGTGCGCGCGGGATCAAATCCAGGCGAGCGCTTCACGACGAGCTTGACGCCCGTCAGCCGCACAATGTTGCGCGCGAAGAAGCGCTGGAATGGATCAGACTTTCGCGGGTCGATGAACAGAGCCACCACGATCAAGGTGGGCACTGCCACAACAAAGTGCGCCCAACTGATAAGCCAAATGAATACGCAGCGCAGGATGAGATAGGTTTGCTTCATCGATATTCCGGAAATTCCAGGCCCTCCATCAGGCAATTACATTTAGCGCCGAGGGCAGCACTTCAATCCGTTCGCATTGCGCGGTGATCACTTCACCATCCACCATCATATCGACCGGTGCATCCAGCGCAAACTCCACGCGGCGCACAGCCCGTCGCTCGGCTAATGGATGATGCACGTGCGAGCCGTCGTACAGGCGATGCAGATTGGCGAGCAACCCGATGCGGCTAATCGGTCCCCAGCGCACCAACTCAATTAGTCCGTCGCCGCTATTGGCCTGCGGCGCGATGTGCATGGTCCCGCCGGTGAACTGAGAATTGTTGAATGTGAGGAACAGGCATCGGCGCTGGTCCAGTTGCGCATCGCCATCGGCGCGCAGCGGAAATGCGCGGCGACGTAACCGGAGCAGCGAGACCAAAATTCCCAGCAGATATCCCGCGGGGCCAAGCGGCTTGAAGATGCGGTTGGTGAGAGTGGCGACGTCGGCGGGAAAGCCGATGCTGAGCAGGTTGATGTAGTAGAGAGTGCCACCTCGATAGGTCAGTTGCAGCACATCGCAGGGCCGGCGTTTGCCAGCCAGCAGAGACTCCGTCGCGTACGCCGCGCCGCGGTCGCTGAAGTCGCGCAGGAAGGAGTTGCCGGTTCCCAGAGGCAGGAAACCCAGAGTCGGAGGTTCGCCGTGGAGTGCCTCGGGGAATAATCCGTTAATGATCTCGTAGGAAGTTCCATCGCCGCCCACGGCCAGGAAGCGGCGATATCCGGCCTGATACGCCTGGCGCGCCAAGGTGATCCCATCGCCGGAATGTCGCGTCTCGGCAACTTCAATCGCAATGCCCGCGCGACGTAGTTCATGCAGCGCAGGGCCTGCGAGTTTCCCGCAACGGCCCGCGCCGGCGGCGGGGTTCAGCACCGCGAAGAATGTGTCTGGTTGAATCATCGCCAGTCGGTTCCCAGTTTGCTTGCTGCTCTACTTGCTGCTCTACTTGCTGCTCTACAAGGCCTGAATCGCAGCCCGCTCGATCTGCTCACGAATCTGCTCGGCCAGAATATTCCGCTTGATCTTCAACGACGCCGTGCGCGGGAAATCACTCTCCCAGAAAATATAGCCGTGAACACGCTTGAAGTCCGGCAGGCGGCGGTTGCGCTCGGCGATCTGCTGGAGCAGTTCATCGTTAATGGTTTTGCCAGGCTCGAGATGAATGGCCAGCACCAGTTGCTCGCCGGACATGACGCGCTGGGGCCAAAGGTAGTTCGCGGCGAAGATGCAGAACTCCTTGAGAGGCAGCCCCTCGAATGAATTCTCGATGTCCTCGGGATAGATGTTCTTTCCGCCCTCGGTGACGATCATGTTCTTTTTGCGTCCGGAAAGTTGCAGATGCCCGCTCGAGTCGACGCGGCCCAGATCGCCTGTCATCAGCCAGCCGTTGACGATGGTCTCGTCCGTCAGCTCGGGATCATCGAGGTAATGGGACATGATCATCTTGCTGCGCACGGTAACTTCGCCGACGCCCTCGGCATCGGGATTCGCAATGCGCAGTTCGACGCCGGGCAGCGGCTTGCCAACCGTGTCGGCGCGGAACGGGCGCAGGTCATTCAGCGTGATAGCCGTGCCCGCTTCCGTCAGCCCATAACCATTGGCCACGGGAATACCCAGGTCGTAGAAAAATTGTAGGGTGCTGGCCTCAGTGAACGCGCCGCCGACGAACAGACCCCGCAACTCTCCACCGAAGGCGCTGTGTACCTGCTTCAGCAGCCTGCGGCTGAGTTGCACATTGGGCTGGCTGCGGGTGAGCAGTCGATTCAACGCGATCATGAAATGCAGCACCCTGCGCTTGATGGTCGGCAGTGCGGCAAAGCGCGCGCGTAATCCAATCTCCAAATTCTTGAGCACCATGGGCACCAGTGCCATATAGGTGATCTTGTATTTGGTGAACGCCTCGCGAATGAATTCGGGCCGCAACGAGCGCAGATGCACCACCGTCGCGCCGCATACAAACGGACCAATGAAGCCGACCATGAAGTCGATAGCGTGATTGGTGGGCAGAATGCTTAAGTAGCGCACGCCGGGCCAGAAAGGGTAGAGCGAAGTCAGCGCAACACACTGCTCGAGATAATTCTCGTGCGTCAACACGCAGCCTTTGGGGCGTCCGCCGGTACCGGAGGAATAGACGATGGCCGCCCAGTCCCTGCGCGCGCGCGCGACGTAGGCAGGCTCTCCTGCGCCGCGGCACTCCTCCCAGCGGCGCGCACCGGCGAGGTCCGCCTTCGCGGGGGCCTCTGTGACTAGCACGGTGGGCATCTTCCACACTTGGAATTCAGGCGACTGAGTAATGGCGCGCCACAAGTGATACTCAATGATAAGTACGCGTGCTTGTGAGTGAGTGAGTAGTTGTAAGTGCTCCGATGCAGTCAGTTTGTAATCAAGCGGGACGATGACTCCGCCGGAATGCAGGATGGCGTAGGCGGAGATCAGCCACTTGGACTGATTGGTCATGATGATCGCGCCGCGCGAGCCTTCCACGAAGCCTGTGTCCTGCAATGCACGCGCCAGCGGCAGTGCGGCGTCGCGGAACTGCTGGTACGTCAGGCGGCAGTTCTCCCGCTCGCGGTCGGCTTCAATGAGACACGTCTCATTGGCCCATTCCGCCAGCGCATCGCGCAGAGCAGCACCAAGCGACGGATATTGGCTGAGATCCTTCATTAGAGGCGGGATTGGATGCGTTCGGCCAGGGTGCGGAAGTCACTCACTCCTTGTAACTCGTAATCAGGCAGCTCGATACGGAAGTGACTTTCGAGTTTCGTCAACAGGTCGAGCGCCTGCAGGCTGTTGATACCGAGCTTCTTGAAAAAGTCGTCGTCCGGAGAAAGCCCTTCGCGCGGCACGTTGAAGTGCGCGGCGGCCAGCGTCAGTATCTCTTCAATCGTATTATCTATCGTCGGCATCATTCGTACTCCGGTTCATCTGCTTGGTGATTTCTCTTGTAAACTCTGTGTCTCCGTGGCCAATCTTTTGTCAAGGCAAGTAGGGCAGCGCGTCTGTGCTCTCCACGAATTTGCGCAGCGCATCCTGCACCACGGGGCGGCGAAACAGCTCGCAGAAAATGTCGATCTCCATTTTCAGTTCTGCGCACGGGATCGGCTTGATGAACTTCTTGGCGTGCGCGCTGGTGAGGCGGTCGAATTTGCTGATCTGCGCGGCGGTGGCTCGCGCCACGCGCAGCGCTTCGCCCTCTCCCACCAC
>CAMBEY010000265.1 GCA_945865705.1 Candidatus Sulfopaludibacter sp. SbA3 | reverse complement strand
GCGATGGACTTCTTGGCACGGTGCAGAACCGGCTTCTGGCCAGAGATTTGCCCCAGTTCCCCGACCGCGGTATCTAGCAGCTTGATGTTCTGCGTTGCTTCGCCCACACCAATGTTGATGACAATCTTCCGAAGTTTCGGAATCTGCATCACGTTCTTGTAGGAGAACTCCTTGGCCAATGCCGGAGCGATCTCTTTCGTGTATCTTTCCTGCAAACGATCCATTGCCAACTCGCCTCGTTCTTTCTCTTGCCTTGATCGGGAGCTTGGTTCCAGCCCAGCTTATCAATGTCCCGTCATGCCTCAAGAACCGATTCAAAAATTACAAGTAGAATGCCCGGTCCGTTAATCGAGCGAGTTGCCGCACTTGCGGCAGGCCCGCGTTTTCTTGCCATCCGGATGGGTTTGCACCTTCGGCCGGGTCGGTCCGCACGACGGGCAGACCAGCATCACGTTGGAGATGTGGATGGTGCTCTCGCGCTCCACGATTCCGCCCTTGATGCTCTTCTGCGGATTGGGGCGGGTATGGCGCTTGATCACCATCACCTGCTCGACCGTGATGCGCTTGCGCGCCGGGTCGGTACTCAACACGCGGCCCGTCTTGCCACGGTCTTTTCCCGCCATTACTTTTACCGTATCGTTTTTTCTAATCGTCAGCATGACGAACTCTCAATTCCTCTTCACGTCTACCGGATGGTCTCTGGTTTAGAGGACTTCCGGAGCGAGTGATACAATTTTCAAAAATTTCTTTTCGCGCAGTTCGCGCGCCACGGGACCGAATACGCGCGTGCCCACCGGCTCGCCCGTGTCCGTGATCAATACCGCCGCGTTCTGATCAAAACGAATATAGCTGCCATCACGGCGCCGCGTCTCTTTGCGCGCGCGGACCACGACGGCCTTTACCACCGAGCCCTTCTTCACAGCGCTGTCCGGCGCGGCTTCCTTGACGTTCGCCGTAATGACGTCGCCCAGTCCCGCGCGGGCTCCCACATCGCCACCTAACGGAAGAATGCAGGAAATACGCCGGGCTCCGGAGTTATCCGCCACTTCCAGGATGGTTCTCATCTTAACCATAAAGATCGCTCCCTAGCCCTTGCCTACTCTTACTGGCCCAATCCCAACCGGCCCAATACAGTTATTCAGCCTTCGCGGCGACTTTCGCCGGTGCGGTGGTAAGCAGCTTTGCCTTGCGGATAATTTCTTTCAACCGCCAGCGCTTCAGACGGCTCAACGGGCGCGAAGACGCAATGCTCACCCAGTCGCCGACATGGCACTGGTTCGTCTCGTCATGAGCATGGAACTTTCTACGCCGGTTGACGAATCGCTCATACAGGCGGTGCGGGATGCGGCGAGTTACCTCCACCACAATGGTTTTATTTCCCGCGACACTGACTACCTTGCCGACTTCAGTCGGCCGGTGCCGGCGGGCAACCGTTTTATTTTCCATCTTTCGTCAGCTCCCTTTCCCGCTGTATCGTTTTCATGCGCGCGATGTCGCGCTTCATGCCACGAATTTTTCCCAGGCCCTCGGTCTGCCCGGTGGCTCCCTGGAATCTTGTTTTCCAAACCAAGCTGGTGGTATCGTGCAGCTTCAGATCCATCTCCGCGGCTGCTAATTCCCTGATTTTGTCGGCCTTCATAGCCTCAGTTCTCCGTCTCGCATTACGAATTTTGTCCGGATAGGCATTTTATGGCTCGCCAACCGCATGGCCTGGCGCGCCATCTCCACCGGGACACCTTCCATCTCAAACATGATCTTGCCCGGTCGCACCACCGCCACCCAGCCTTCCGGCGCACCCTTGCCCTTACCCATACGGGTTTCGGCAGGCTTCTTGGTGATGGGCTTGTCCGGGAACACGCGTATCCAGACTTTTCCGCCACGCTTGATGGTGCGCGTCATCGCAATACGGCTCGCTTCAATCTGCCGGTCGGTGATCCATGCGACTTCCATGGCCTTCAATCCGAACTCGCCAAACTTCAGCTCCGAACCCCGATACGCCAAGCCGCGACGCTTCCCGCGCTGCTGCTTGCGATACTTAACTTTCTTCGGCATCAACATGGCCGCTATCCTCGAAACAGTTCCAAATTCGATTTAGGCTCAATCGCCTATTTAGTTCCCAACTCGGCCTTCGGTGTTGCCATCGGCGCGCGTGGTGCACGCTTCTTGGTTTCAAGAATCTCGCCTTTGTATACCCAGGTCTTAATTCCAATCAAGCCGTAAGTGGTGAGTGCCTCGGCCGTTCCGTAATCGATATCCGCGCGCAGGGTTTGCAGGGGCAGACGTCCTTGCAGATGCCACTCGCTGCGGGCGATTTCAGCGCCATTCAACCGGCCCGAAACACGAATCTTGATTCCCTTGCAACCAAAGCGCACCGCGGAGTCAACAGACTTGCGCATGGCACGACGGAAAGCGATACGCTTTTCAAGCTGCAGCGCAATCGACTCGGCCACCAACTGGGCGTCCAGTTCCGGCTTGTACACTTCCTGAATATCCAGGTAGATCTCGCGTCCTGTTTCTTTCTGCAGATCCGCCTTCAGCTTGTCGATCTCGGTTCCCTTGCGTCCGATGATGATGCCGGGACGCGCCGTGCGAATGCCGATGCGCAGCTTGTTCGCCATGCGGTCGATTTCGATCGAGGAGATGCCAGCGGCCTTCAGCCGGTCCCGCAGGGTCTTCTTCAGCTTTAAGTCCTCGTGGAGCCACTTGGCATAATCTTTCTTCGCATACCAACGTGATTTCCACGGCTTGTTGTATCCTAGCCGGAAACCATAGGGGTGTACTTTCTGTCCCATTCTTATCCTCTCGATTACCTAAAACCGACCCTGCTGCTTGCTCACGTTCAAATATCTTGGCGCTTTTCGTCCGCGCACTAGCTGGCCGCGGGATGCTTCTCGGCAACCTTCACCGTGATGTGGCAGGTACGCCGCACATAAGAATGTGCGCGTCCCATCGGCGCAGGACGAAGTCTCTTGGCGCGCAGACCGTCTCCGGCAAATGCCTCCGAAACGATGAGGTCATCGACATCAACCGTATCAGACTTGCCTTCGGCGTTGGCGATAGCCGAGCGCAGGGTCTTCTCGACATCCTTCGCCACATGCTTCTTGGTGAACTTCAACAAGTTCATCGCCTCGCCAGCAGCCATGCCCCGGATCAAATTCAATACCAGGCGGGCCTTGCGCGGCGAACACCGGACGTTCTTTGCAATGGCTCTTGCTTCCATCTTCCTGTCCTCTGCGACCAAAAACTAACGTGCTGCCAATACTCTCGTTTCAATCTGCTGCCGCGATTCTATGCAACTTCGCGCTTGGTTCGAAACCCCGTCGGTACCAGCTACTTTTGCGCGGGGGCTGGCGAACCGGCCTTTTCTGGCCCCGACTTGGCCGTGTGGCCGCGGAAACTACGCGTGGGTGAAAACTCGCCGAGCTTGTGTCCCACCATGTTCTCGGTCATGTATACGGGAATAAACTTCCTCCCGTTATGCACGGCTATGGTGTGGCCCACCATGTCAGGAGTGATGGTCGAGCGACGCGACCAGGTGCGAATGACTTTTTTGTCATTGGCACGATTCATCGCCTCCACCTTCTCGCTCAGGTGGTCATCTACGAATGCGCCTTTTTTAAGTGACCGCGTCACGCTTTACTCCCCCATCCAAAATTCATTGCCCATTCGGGCTCAGTCGGCGCCCATTTCCAATCGCGCGAAACCTGATCTCGCTCAACCAGAGGGCGTTTACTTGCGGCCCTTACGCCGCGAAACGATATTTCTGTCGGTACGCTTGTTGTGCCGTGTCTTATATCCACGTGTCGGCTGCCCCCATGGCGTAACCGGATGACGTCCGCCCGAGGTCTTACCTTCACCACCACCGTGCGGGTGATCCACCGGGTTCATCGCCACACCGCGAACCGTGGGACGCTTGCCCAGCCAGCGATTGCGGCCGGCCTTACCGATCCAAACATTTTCGTGATCGGTGTTGCCGACCTGTCCGATCGTGGCCATGCACTGGACCAGCGCGCGGCGAACTTCTCCCGACGGCAGCTTGATCTGGGCGATGCCGCCTTCTTTCGATACCAACTGTGCCGAGGCTCC
>CAMBEY010000264.1 GCA_945865705.1 Candidatus Sulfopaludibacter sp. SbA3 | reverse complement strand
CGGCACTGTCACGCGCACTGTCACGCGCATCGACACGCGGCACGTTTACATGCGAAACAAAAAGCTCCCGGTCAACGCCGGGAGCTTTTTGCTGTCAGGAGAGAGCGAACTTATTTCTTTGCGGGAGCCGGCTTGCCGCCCACCTGCGTGGTTACGGTGGTGGCGAGCGACTCGAGCAGAGCCTTGGCGCCAGCCACGTTCGGCCCAGTCGGAGCAGCCGCAACGTATTTTTCGAGCGCTTCCTGGGTGCCGGGCGCCGGGATCATCGCCCCGGTCTTGGGATCAATGGTGGCCATGCCGATCAGGGTTACGCCCATCTGGTAGTAGCCTTCCACGAACGGCGGCGTGGTCTGCGTGGACTTGGTGAAGGCATCGGAGGCTTCCTTCATTGCGCCCTTGTTCACCAGCACCGCGCCCAGGTTGAAGAAGTACTGGCCGGCGTTGACCGGATCGAGTGACGCGGCCTGCGTCAGTTCGGCCTGCGCCTCGGCGGCCATGCCCATGTTGGCCAGCGCCAGTCCGTAGTTGTTGTGGTAGCTGGCGTCATCGGCCTTAATGGCGATGGCCTTCTTATAATTGTCAATGGACTTGGTGTAGAACTCTTTCTTCTGCGCCGAATCGCGCGTCAGTGTGGCCTTGCCACCCCATGCTTCGCCAAGCTGCGCGAAGATCACGTGCTGCGTGGCGTCCACGGCGGCGGCCGCTTCAAACTGCGGAATGGCCTCGTCGTACTTCTGAGAGGCGATCACCCGGCACTTATCCAAGCTGCCGCTTACGGCTCCTTGAGCAGTGTTTGTCCCGGTGGATTCTGCGTAGATCTCGACGCACGGAGTTTTACTTTCAGCAGCGATTTTGGCCGCCTTCAACGCATCCATCGCGCCGCCGAAATTTTTGTTCAGCTCCTGACGCTTCTTGATGGACTCGGCGCGGTCGGAGGCAGCCTTCTCGATGGCGGCCATCTGCTCCTCGGAGAGCTTACCACCGGCTTGCTCGGTAACTGTTACACCCGCGGCCTGCGCCTCCGTGCGGGCGCGCTCTTCGCGCAGGTTGACGTTGACCGTTGCCGGCTCGTTCATACGCGTGGTGATGTTGCCCTGCTTGAACAGCGGCTTGCCGTCCTTCATCACCGTAACGGAAAACTTGCCGAGCGGCAGGCCGGCATGGAAGAACTTGCCGTCTTTATTGGTTTTGACTTCGTAATGACCCTTGATGTCCTCGCGGTCGATGGAGATGATTCCGTTGGGCCAGGGCTTGCCATCTTCGCCCGTAACCTGTCCGGTCATTTGCCCGAACTGGGCGGAGGCCGTGCCTGCTCCCAGCGTGAGCAATCCAAGCAACATGCCCAGTGCCCATATTTTCTTTGTCATCGTGTTGACCCCTGTGTGGACTCTTGTTTGGACCCCTGTATTGACCATTGTTGTTTCTCCCATGCTTTCAACCTTACGCCGCGCAGCGCGCGAGCGGGTTCAATGTATTAGACGCAAAATTTGGATGAAAAGGTTTCCTCGCCAACCGGAATTAGCTTGTGGAGTCAGTTGCCTACGAGGTCGTCAGCCTAAAATAACTAGCCTGGCCGAGCCCGATAAGCAATGGCATCCACCACGTTTGCCTGCGCAAAAGCCCGCAGGCGCAAGGCACAGCTATCGCATGTGCCGCAGGCCGTTTCGCTTTCCCGGTAGCATGACCAGCTTAAATGAAGTGGCGCGCCAAGTTCAACCCCCCTTTTTACGATGCCGTCCTTGTGGAGGTGGATCAGGGGGGTAACGATCTCGATGGCGGCGTCCGCGCTGGCTCCGGCCTTGCTTCCGGCTCCGGTTCCCGCTTTGGTTCCCACCCGTATCAGTTCATTGAATACGCGATAGTATTCCGGGCGGCAGTCGGGGTAGCCGGAGCTGTCCGGCTCGACCGCGCCGATGAAGATTTTGCGCGCTCCGATCACCTCGGCCCACGAGACGGCGATGGCCAGAAAATGCGCGTTGCGGAAGGGAACGTAGCTGGCGGGAATGTCGTTGAATATTTCGGAGGCGTCCAGGTCCGCCTCGCGCAGGGGAATTGTTGGATCAGTCAACGCTGATCCGCCGATTTTGCCGAGCACGGCGTGATCGGCCACCAGCCGCTGCGTGATGCCGTAATGGTCGGCTGTCTGCTCGAACGCACGGCGCTCCCGCGCGGCGGTGAGTTGCCCGTAAGACACATGCAGCGCGGCAATGCGATAATCCCGCGCCGCGATGGCCGCCGTTACGCAGCTATCCATGCCGCCGGACATCAACACCACGGCCAGGGGGCGTTGGGATTTGTTCGATTCGATCATAGTGTTTTTCGCGGTGTCATTCTGAGCGTAGCGAGGAATCTGCTGTTCTGACGGGTCCGCTTGCTTACGCGCGCGGCTCTGTGCGAAAAGCAGATTCTTCGCTGCGCTCAGAATGACAGCCTCAATGGAGGCGTTACTATACGCCCTGTGTATTCGGCTCCCAGATAAACTTGTGCAACTGCATCCCGAGGCGCACCGGCAGGCCGTCCCCTAGTATCCACTCCGCCAGCGGGCGTGGCTCCAGTTGGCCGAATACCGGCGAGAAGATCAGCGCTTCCACTTTACCCGCAAGCTGGTGCTCGGCGATGAACGCTCGGGCAAACTCGTAGTCCTCGCGACTGGCAAGAACGAACTTGAGCTGATCGCTGGTCCGCAGCACCGCTAGATTCTTCTTGTCGAACGTCCCGCCTTCGCCGCTCCCCGGACACTTCACGTCGATCACGCGCACCACCGACTCGGGGAGTTCGCCGACGAAGCGCTCGCCGCTGGTCTCCACCAGAACCTTGTAATCGCCAGCCAGCAGCGCGTCAATCAGCGTGTAGACTTCCTTCTGCAACAGTGGCTCGCCGCCGGTAACTTCCACCAGGTTCACGACCCGACGTCCATCCTTCTCGCTGAAGCCGCGCACAACCTCCATCACTTCCGCGATGGACATTTTCTTGCCGCCATAAAACGAATACTCCGTGTCGCACCACGTGCAGCGCAGATTGCAGCCCATCAGGCGCACGAAGATACACGGCAGCCCCGCGTAAGTGGACTCACCCTGAATGGACCGGAATATTTCAGTGATCTGCATGGGGGGAAACGAAGGAGACAGAAGTCAGAAGACAGGAGACAGAATAACGATTCGCACAGCGGCCAGCTCAATTCTGTCTTCTGACTCCTGTCTCCTGTTATTCGCTGTAGGTTGCCGTGGTGATATCCGCTTCCCACACCGTTACTTCGCGCACGCGGCAGGGCGCGCTCGGCGGGTTGATTCCCTTCAATTCTTCGGATGGACCAGCGGCAATGGAGCGCGCTACTTCGTCGTAAAAGTACTTGGCGATATTCTCAGCCGAGGGGTTCAGTACGTCAAACGGCGACAGCTCGTTCAGAAACGTATGGTCAACTTTTTTCACCGCTCCGTGCAGCGCGTCCTTCAGTTCCTTAAAGTCGCACAGCAGGCCGATGGAGTTAAGTGCGGGGCCTTCCAGAGTAACGCGCACCTTGTAATTATGGCCGTGCAGATTCTCGCACTTGCCGCGATACCCGCGCAACTGATGTGCCGCCGCGAAACTTTCCTCTACCCAAACCTGATACATTCCCGCACTCACCTTCTGTCGGTCTGGCCATCAATTTCTTCAAACATCTTTTTAACGTCCGCGCGGTCGCGCGTCACGCGGTAGGCGGGCAGGCTCTCCAGAAAAACTTTTCCGTAGCCCTTCGACCGAATCCGCGGATCGAGCAGCACCAGCACGCCGCGATCGGATTTATTGCGGATCAGTCTGCCAAACCCTTGCTTCAGCGCGATCACTGCGTCCGGCACCTGATACTCATAAAACGGATTGCCACCCGCTTCGCGCAAGCTCTCAACGCGCGCCTTCACCACTGGGTCAGAGGGCACTGCGAAGGGCAGGCGGTCAATGATCACCGCGCTGAGTTTCTCGCCCGGCACGTCCACGCCCTGCCAGAAGCTCGCGGTGGCGAACAGCACCGCGCCGGCCATTTCGTCGCTCTGGAACTGCTCCAGCAGGACGCGCTTGGGAGCCGTACCCTGCAACAGTAAAGGATAACGCATTT
>CAMBEY010000263.1 GCA_945865705.1 Candidatus Sulfopaludibacter sp. SbA3 | reverse complement strand
ATCCTCGACAGCCTGGCTCGCGGCATTCTTGTCACGGACTCTAACTGGCGTGTGCATTACGTCAATCGCTACCTAGTCGAGGGGCTTGGAACGACAGCAGATTATTTCCTCGGGAAAGATTTGATGGAGTTGGCGCGGGAGTTTTCTCAGCGCGAGGCGACCGGAGAGCTACTCCGGACTCTTGGGAATATTACTTCGTCGCCTCCCAAGGACCTGCTCACATTGATCTTCCCTGTGTTAATTCCCAAGCGCAAATTTATCCGCGTGATTGTGCAACCACACAATCCAGCGCCCGGGAAAGACGGGCCTGAGTCTAGAGGCTATCTCTTTACTTTCGCCGATGCCACGCAGGAAGGCGAGATTAATGAGATGAAGAATGATTTCATCTCCGTGGCCTCGCATGAGATGCGCACGCCCATGACTTCCATCAAGGGAGCCCTCGAACTCTTGTTGGGTGGCTATGCAGGAGAACTTCCTCCGGAGGCTACGGAACTACTCGGAATTTCTCTAACAGCCGTTGACCGGTTGGTACGGTTGATCAATGATCTGCTGGACATCGCCAAAATCGATTCCGGGAAAATGGAACCGCATCTGGATAAACACGATATGGGAGATATCGTCCGGCGGTCGATGCGCAGCTTGCGCGCGCTGGCCGAGACACATCGTGTTTCCATCCAGCTTGATCAGCCCGATCCATTGCCTCCCGTGGTGGCTGACCGGGACAGACTGGATCAGATTGTCACAAATCTACTGTCGAATGCTCTGAAATATTCTCCCCCGGAGAGCGTCGTCCGAATTCGCGTTGGCCGATTTGGCCAGACGATTCGCGTTACGGTTACGGATGAAGGGCCAGGAATTCCTGCGGATCAGTTGGAGCGGGTATTCGATCGATTCATGCAACTGCAGGGAGCCAAGAAGGGAACGGGCCTTGGCCTGACTATTTGCCGCGCTCTCATCGAACAGCACCGGGGAAGCATCTGGGTTGATAGCGAACCCGGCCACGGAGCCAGCTTCAACTTCGACTTGCCTCTCGCCAATCCATCCGAATGATCGTATTCACGAGAAGTGATTGCGCGGAACAGGTCGGGAGCCTCGTCGTTGAGGCCCGCGAAGATATTTTTTTGCGGGCGGGGTACGCCGCGAAAATTTTCAGGCGGAAGCGCCAAGCGCACCGAGGAGGGCTTGCAGAACTTCATCGCCCGCGCGCTTGCCGCAGACAATCGAACGATGTTGGGCAGCGTCCATCACTAAAACGTTCAACATATTGCGAGGAACGCAGTACTCCTCGCGCAAGCAGAACGTCCGTATGAGTTTAAGGACCGTATCGCTTTCCTGCAGCGACTCAAATCCCAGCACAAAAACGAACGCATTGTTTTTCCATCCCGAACGGCGCTTGGACATAAGCGCGTTGATTTGTTTGAGCAGCTCACGAGTGATGTTTGGATTGAGCACCGGAAAAATTCGCAGGGCTACCCAATAATTTCCACCCCAGGTTTTTCCTTGCAGTGACCACACCCAGCCGGGTTCGCTCTCATCCTTCATTTTCGCGGATTCGCCCGCTTGCATCACCTGGAGCTTGATCTTTTCAAAGAAGTCCTGCGAAATCGACTTATCCACGTCTAAGTTTTGCCGTGGCTTGCCGGCACCCGGCCTGGACATAGGAGCGACGGGGATTTCCCAATCGTTTGAAGCCGGTGGTGTCGCCAAGGGGATCTGCGTGGGGTTGCGTTCCAATAGAAGTTCGCGATCAAAGGCTTCCCGGCGTCGTTCGTCGGAAAGGACTGAGAAAGCTTCATTGATCAGAATCATCTTTTCAGACGCGGTGATGGTCTCCTGACCCTGCACATGGTCCGGATGAAATCTCTGGGCCAACGCCCTGTATGCCTTCTTTATTTCCGAAGTGGTGGCCTCAGGGCCAACGCCAAGGGTTATGTAATGGTCTTTCGTTCCAGATTTACGAGATTCCATAGGCTCGGCGGAGGAGGCGGGTGACACGCGCATTCAATTCGGCCACATTGAAGGGCTTGGAGACATAATCGTCCGTGCCCACCATATAACCGCGGATGCGTCCTTCCTCACTTGGATTGGCGGTCAGCATCATAATGGGAATGAAGGCAGTCTCCACTTGCGACCGGAGTTTTTCGCACACCGCAAAACCATCCATGCCCGGCATCATGACATCAAGAATGATCAGGTCCGGATGGTTTTTCGATGCCATCTCAACACCCTGCGTTCCATTGGAAGCCAGTTCGGTGTTGATATCAAATGGAAGCTGTTCAAGCGATTTGGCTACGACCAACCGAATAGCAGCGTCATCATCGACAATCAGGATACGTGGCGTCTTGCTGGGCGCGGTGTCGCCATTAGACGGGGGGGCATCCGTTCGTAACGAAGCTGCCGGGCGGCGGACTGCTGTAATTGGAGAAGCCGGGACGGCGGAAGTGGTTACGTGAACTGGTTCTGCTGAAGTCGTGTCGGTAACGCCACTGAGATCGGCCGCAGGAAGAAGGCGCGCCGGATCGGTCATCTCGTCCGTTACCGGGGCCTTGCAATACGGGCACATCTTCCAATCCAGCTTCAGTTGCTGATTGCATCGACCGCAGAGCGTCTTCAGAGAAGTGAGGCAATTGGGACAAAGAGCATATTCGGCCTCAACCGTGGCTTTGCAGCTTGGGCACCGCTCCTGCTTCTGGGCGGAGAATGCTTCCTGTTCATCCAATTGCAGGACTCTGAAGAGTTCGCTGATGGCGGTCAATCCCGCGCGGGCTTTGTCCATGCCGCGCTCGAGCAGGAAAGTCATTCCCTGTGCCCGCATCGCGGCTTGGATCTCGTACTCAGATGCCTTGCGCACAATCAGCTCGCGGACGGTGTTGTTGACGGTCAGCATCTCATGGACGGCCATTCGTCCGGAGAACCCCGTTTCGCCGCAACGCTGGCATCCACTAGCCTGAAAGTATTGTGTCCCATCAGGAACAACGCCAAGTCGTTCGAGCATCCCAGGTGGGGGATCGTAGGGCTTCTTGCATTCCTGGCAAAGTTTACGCAGTAGTCGCTGGGCAATAATCAGAGTAATGGAGGAACTGATCAGTACCGGGTCCACGCCCAGATCAAGTAAACGGTTGATGGTGGCGATGGCGCTGTTGGTGTGCAACGTCGAGAGCACCATGTGGCCGGTCATAGCTGCATGGAAGGAGATTTCGGTCGTTTCGAGATCACGCATTTCGCCGATCAGAATGACGTCAGGGTCTTGCCGCAGTATGGATCGAAGACAACTGGCAAACGTCAATCCCGCCTTGACGTTGACTTGGACCTGATTGATCCCCTGCATCTGATATTCAACCGGGTCTTCCACTGTAACGATATTCACTTCAGAGCTCTTGCGATAACCCAGGCTGGCGTACAGCGTAGTGGATTTACCGCTTTCCGTCGGTCCCGTAACAAGGATCAGTCCCTGCGGTTGATTGAGCGACCGCATGAGAGTTTTCAAATCCGCGGGATCGAGATTTACCTGTTCCAGAGTGGGAAGTTCGGTGCCGGAAGAAAGAATTCGGAGCACGATCTTTTCGCCGAACAACGTGGGCAACGTGGAAACGCGCAAATCATAGGATTTACTTTCACGTTGGACCTTCATGCGTCCGTCCTGGGGCAGACGGCGCTCCGCGATATCCAGCTTCGCCAAAACCTTCATGCGCGAACTTATGGGTGTCCCGAGCCATTTCGGCAGCTGCATCAATTGACGCAGCACACCGTCAACACGGGCTCGGACTTGGACATCGTTGAGAGTGGGCTCAACGTGAATATCCGTTGCGCGCTGGTTGATGGCATCACCTCCGAGGTGGACGCGATGAACACCAGCTTCTTCTTCTTGTTCGCGTGCTTCAACACCACCTCAGTGCCGTGCACGTTGGTCTCGATGGTGTGGACGGGCTGCTCGACGATGAGCTTCACGCCGACGGCGGCTGCCAGGTGGAACACCACGTCGCTCTGGTCGATGAGTTCGGCCAGGAGCGATTCGTTGGTCACCGAATCGATCGTGTAGGAGAACCCAGAGCGGCCTTTCAAGTGTGTGACGTTCTCGATCGAACCAGTGGA
>CAMBEY010000262.1 GCA_945865705.1 Candidatus Sulfopaludibacter sp. SbA3 | reverse complement strand
CTCATGCCCACGGCGACAAAGGGGCCTTCGCCGCGCTGTCTCGGCAGAGTAGCAAGGTCATTGCGCAGAGTGAGTAGAGTATCTGGAGTGAGTGGATCGCAAATCATAGTTGTAACTCAGTAAGTAAGTAGGTTTTCATCTAACCGATTCCACAGCATCAGGAGATAGAGCGCGCAGCCGCCGCACGACGTCAATGAGTACGCGGACAAGTGAGTCAACCTCCGCGTTGGTATTGTGGCGGCCCAGGCTGATGCGGAGTCCTCCGCGCGCCATCTGCGGCGAGCGGCCCAGCGCCAACAGCACATGCGAGGGTTCCACCGTGCCCGATGAACAGGCCGAACCAGTCGAGCAGGAAAATCCCGCCAGGTCGAGCGCAATCACCATCGCCTCGCCGTCCACTCCCTGAAAAGAGAAGTTCGTGGTATTCGGCATCCGCGCGCCATCGCTCTGCGCTTCATGGAGCAAAGGAAAATTCGGCAGACAGATTTCCCGCGAGAACTCCGCGAGCATCGAGCTCTCGATCTGATCGCGCAACGCGCGGATTTGGACCGCATCATTCTGCATGTGCTTGGTGGCGAAGTGCGCGGCGGCTCCGAGGCCCACAATTCCCGCCACGTTCTCCGTGCCGGGGCGAGGCTCGCCGAAGTTGTGTCCACCGTGCAGGAGGGGCTTCAGCGCGACGCCGGTCTTCAGGAAAAGCGCGCCGACTCCCTTGGGGCCGTAGAATTTGTGTGCGCTCAACGAAAGCAAATCCACGCCGAGCGCATGGACGTCGCAGGAAATCTTGCCGGCGCTCTGCACGGCATCGGTATGAAACAACGCTCCGGCTTCGTGGGCGAATGCGGCCAGTTCGGAGATGGGCTGGATCGCACCGGTCTCATTGTTGGCGTGCATGATGGAAACCAGCAAGGTGTCCGGACGCAGCGCAGTGCGAAGCGAGTCGGCAGTTACGAAGCCATGCTGATCCACGGGAAGATAAGTAATATCAAACGATTCCTGCCCGAGGGCGCGGCAGGGATGGAGCACGGCGTGGTGCTCAATCGCGGTGGTGATGATGTGCCTGCGCGAAGAACGGTTAGCGCGAACAGCGCCCAGAATGGCTAAATTGTCCGACTCCGTGCCGCCGCTGGTGAAGATAATTTCTTCCGGCAGCGCGGCGATCAGCGCGGCGACCTGCGCGCGGGCACGCTCGACGGCGGCGCGGGCGCGTTGGCCGGGCGTGTGGATGCTGGAGGCGTTGCCGAACTCATGGCGCAGATAGGGCAGCATCGCGTCCAGGACTTCTGGCTCGATGGGCGTGGTCGCGTTGTGGTCAAAATAAGCTCGCATAAGGCTGTTGGCGGCGATAGAACGTCCGCCATGGGCAGGGTCGCTGGTACTTTCGCCGCTAACAAAAGTATAGCATCATCGAACACGAGGCCCCGCGGTCTGCGCCGATGGCTGAATTGTAATTTCGTGAGTACAGCTGAATCCAAATCGCCTGCAAAGAATGCACCCGACGCGGGAATGTCCGCACAGGGGCGGCAGATGTTCCTGCGCGCAACGATGATCGTCACCGTCAGCGTGCTGCTGAGCCGCGTGCTGGGATTCTTCCGCGAGTGGGCGCTGGCCGCGCAGGTTGGCTCGAACGCGCTGACCGACGCCTACTACGCCGCCTTCACCATTCCCGACATTTTGAATTACTTGCTGGCCGCCGGCGCGTTGAGCGTTACGTTCGTACCGGTATTCCTGGAATATTTCATGTCGCGGCGCGAGGAAGAGGCCTGGCGTATTTTCTCGACCGTGCTGACCACGATGACGCTGCTGCTGATCGCGTTGCTGATCATCGCCGAAATCTACGCGCCGGTGCTGACCGGCTGGCTCGCGCCGGGCTTCCCGCCGGAGCAGCAGGCGCTGGTCACTCGACTGACGCGCATCATGCTGCCCGCGCAGGCGTTCTTCTTTATCGGCGGGGTGATGAGCGCGGTGCAGTACGCGCAAAATCGTTTTCTGATTCCCTCGCTCGCGCCGCTTATCTATAACGGCATGATCATCCTGTTCGGCGTGCTGTTCTCCGGGCGGATGGGCGTCGAGGCGTTTTCCTGGGGCGTGCTGGCGGGGAGCCTGATCGGCAACTGCCTGCTGCAAATCTACGGCGCGTGGTGCGCCTCGGCGCGCTTCCGCCTCGCGCTCGATTGGAGCCATCCCGGCTTCCGCCGCTTCCTGCGCATGACCTGGCCGATCATGCTGGGCTTCTCGGTAATCATCGTGGACGACTGGGCGATGCGCTGGTTCGGCTCGTATCTTGCGGCGGCGTCGATCAGTTGGCTGGGCTACGGCAAGCAGCTCATGCGCATCGTGGTAGGCGTGTTCGGACAGGCGGCGGGCGTGGCCGCGTTTCCGCAGATGGCGCGGCTGGTGGCGCAACAAAAATGGGACGAGATGCGCGGCAGTCTGGAAAACGCATTGCGCCACGTGATTCTCACCGTGGTTCCCGCGTCGCTGCTGCTGGCGCTCTTGAGCAAGCCGGTGGTGTATATACTTTTCTCGCGCACCAAGATGGGCGCGGGGGACATCGAGCAGACCGCCTCGGTCATGCTGATCTTTCTGATCGGCGCATTCGCATGGGCCGCGCAGGGAATCGTGGGCCGGGGGTTCTACGCGCTGGGTGACACGCTGACGCCAACGATTGTCGGCTCGGGGCTGACACTGCTGTCGCTGCCGCTCTACTGGTTCGGCGCGCACCATCATGGACATCTTGGACTGGCGGCCGCGAGCACGATCGCGGTGCTGATTTACACGCTGGGATTGTGGATCGTGCTGTATCGCCGGTTGAAAATGTCGCTGGCTCCAGTCTTCAATTATCTGCTGCGCACGGCGACGGCATCGTCCATCGCGGCAGTGGCGGCGGGCGTGGCGCTGTGGGCGCTCGATCAGCAGATTAGCTGGCGGAGTTTCACCGGTGCTGCGGCGCAGATCGCCGTGGCCGGCATGGTGTTCACCGTGGCGTTTCTCGCGAGCGCGAAACTGCTTCACGTGGCCGACTGGCGCGACCTGCGTCGGCTGATTCCTCTACGTCGCCGATCCGCCTAAACCCAGCCGCGCTCCTGGTAGAGTTGGAAGCCGACTTGCAGCGCGGCGCGTAGATGCTTCTTCAGTTGCGGCGTCAGCGCCTGGATGTGGAAGCAGCTCATGCCTTTCAGCAGCTTCAGTATCTCCGGCGGGAAGACCTTCTTGATCCCAGGTTTGGCGTACACGGGCATGTAATAAAATCCGACGTAGCCCTTCTGCACGATCGCTCCGGCGAAATACACTTCCTTCTTCTTGCGGCCTGCGATCACCACGTCCTGGATTGACCAGAGATGATACTGCGGCTTGTCGGCCTTCACCTCGCGCGGGACGAAGGGCGGCGAATAATGGGAGATGAGCGAGCAAAGCTCTTCGTAGATGGGAAGCAAATCACTCCCTGCGGTGAATGATTTTGATGCCATGATCGGCGTACCCTCCACGGAAAAGCAGATCCTTCGCTTCGCCCAGGATGACAGCCTAAGACAACTCACAGCCGGTCTAACAGGATGTCTTCGGCGAGGCCGCAGACGATGTGGCCGATGGTGATGTGTGATTCCTGAATGCGCTGAGTGTCGAGCGAAGGGACTTTCAGCACAAGTTCGGCGGCGCGCGCGAGTTTACCGCCGGTCTGGCCGGTCAGACCCACGGTGGTGGCCTTCAGCTTGCGCGCGGCGCGCAGGGCGCGGATGACGTTCATGGAGTTGCCGCTGGTGGAGATGCCGATGACCACGTCGCCGCGGCGCACCAGCGCCTCCACCTGGCGCGCGAAAACTTCTTCGAAACCGAAGTCATTGCCGATGGCGGTCAGGGTGGCGGGATTGGCGCTCAATGCGACGGAGGACAGGGCCCTGCGCGGGCGCGAGAGTTTGCCCACCAGTTCGGCGGCCAGATGCATGGCGTCAGTCGCGCTGCCGCCATTGCCCAGCCAGTAGATGGTGCGGCCGGCCTTCAGCGCGCGCGCGATGCGGTCGGCGAGGTCGGCCATCTGGCGCTTCAGGAGCGGTGGAAAGCTCTGCTTGACGCGGCAACTCTCGGCGAGTTCGCGGTCGATGCGTGTGATGGATTCAGGTCGATTCATAAGTTTGGTAGCCACGGTGAGCGCATTTCTCACCGTGGGATTTC
>CAMBEY010000261.1 GCA_945865705.1 Candidatus Sulfopaludibacter sp. SbA3 | reverse complement strand
CCTCGACCGCATCATCACCATCCGCGGCGAGCCACACACCGTACGCCGCTCCGTGCTGCGCCAGTTGAACCACCACGCCGGCCATGTCGGCCAGATGGTGCTGCTGGCCAAGCATTTCGTCGGAGAAAACTGGACAACGTTAAGCGTGCCGCGAGGCAAATCGAGAGAATATAATCAAATGATGCAGGAAAAGTCTGCCACAGAGAGGAAATGATGACGGGAAAATCGAAATGGGATGCGGCGCGACACGTGAGCGTGGCACACGCAAGAACACTGGAGCCCAAGCCGGTGCGCGATTCGCAGTCCGAGATTACCCAAATGGTGCTGCCCAACGATGGCAACCCTATGGGCAACATCCTCGGCGGCATGGTCATGCATCAGGTGGACATCGTGGCAGCCATCGCCGCCGGCCGGCACTCCGGCTCCTATGTCGTTACGGCATCCATGGATCACATGGACTTCCGAGTTCCTATCCGCGTGGGAGAGATCATTATCTTGAGGGCGTCGGTGAACCGCGCCTTCAAGACATCAATGGAGGTGGGCGTTAAGGTATACCGAGAAGGAGTTTATAACCGAACTAGCGAACACACCAGCTCGGCTTATCTGACGTTTGTCGCCGTGGACGATGATGGCAACCCGCGCGAAGTACCACCGGTGATCACTGAAACCGACGATGAAAAGCGCCGCTTCCGTGAAGCGGGCCAGCGCCGTGAGCGGCGGCTCGCGGATAGCGCCGCAAAGAAAAACAAGCTGAACCAGCGTGAAAAACGGGGCGTCCGCTAGTCTCCTTCGTTTTCCTTGTAGAGATACTTAATGCTGGTTTTGTAAAGAAGGAGATTGGGTTCGCCCGTGCGGTGTACTTTGATGCAGGCGCGATCATACCATTCGATTACGCCATGCAAGATTTCGCCATCAGTGAGAACGATCACCATGAGCGTCTTGGACTGCATCTGCTTGACGTAATAGAAATTCTCGGCGTTGGTAGAGTCCGACGGCACGGGACGCTTGCGGGCTTGGCGGCTGCCACCCGAATCACGATTTCCTGCCGGTTCCTTGTTGATATCGGTCAGGGACGGACGGATCAGCTTGCGGTTGCCGCTCATCTCATCCCAGGCCGGTCCCCGGCGTGGCTCGCGTGAATCATCGTTTTCACGGGGCATCTCTCTGGTTCCCGTGGGAGGGACTGGATATCGTGTCATATTATTCACCTCGAAAAATTCCTATTTGCCTGAAAGCCACAAGGGCTTTCAAGAGATCCGAAATCAGCTCGGTCTCCAAAAGTAGTTTGCGGCCCGATTAGTAATGGGCCTTCAAGATATCCGGCGGGACGGTGAGCCAGCCTCCGCAAGCCCGAGCGCGAGGGCTTCCAGTGAAAGCCGCGCTGGAACATTTCGCCGCAAGTTTCGCTCGATCATATCCAGGTTGGCGGCGGCCTTACGCAGCCCTTCCACGCCCAGAGCATGGGCCACCTGCACTAGAGTTTTCGGCCGGTCCGAATTGCGAAGCGGTTCCCCGTTAGCCTTTGATTCGATATGCAGGATATCCTGAAACAAAATATATAGAATTTCGAGGAGATTTTCAAGTGACTCATCCTTGCCAGAGAGCTTCTGCGCCTGCGTCAGCAGTTCCGCGAAGTTCGGCCCGGTTGCCCCAGCAGTCAACAATGACAACAGCGCATCACGCTGAATGAGGTAACGCTCGCGGTCCAGACGCAACGCAGCTCCCGGCGATCCTCCCGTTACAGCGGCCCGCCACTCACGCTCTTTCTGGTTCTCACCCACGCCGCGCTCATTCAGAAATGTTGCAATTTCGGCAGTACTGACCGGGCTGAACCATAGCGGCACGCAGCGCGAACGGATGGTGGGCAGCAACGCCGCATCGCTCGAGGTGGTTAGGATCAGTACGGTATCCGCTGGCGGCTCCTCCAGCGACTTGAGCAGCGAGTTTGCCGCTGCCGCGTCCATGCGATCCGCGTCAGGCAGAATGAAAATGCGCCGCTGCTTGCCGGTGGCGACAAATTCCAGCGATTGCTTCAGGTGCCGCGCCTGCTCGATTTGAAACAGCCTAAGCGGGCCATTCGGCGCGAAGATGGTTACGTCGGGGTGTGGCTGAATAATCAGCGGGATTTCCCGCGGGCGCTTGGAGAGCGCTTCGCGTTCCAGCTCGGCATGAGCCACGGCGGCGCGACGATCGCCGACGGCATCCAGCAACCGGCAGTTGAAGCAGTGGCCGCAGAAATCCTGCGGGCCGTCACTGCCCACCAGCCCAATGTTGTCCACGCAATGAATCGCGCGAGCCAACATCAACGCCAGAGTGTATTTTCCAACGCCCGACGGGCCTGCAAAAATAAGTGAGTGCGGCAGGCGATCACGCGCCAGCATCCCGCGCAGCGCCTCCACCACCTCCGAGTTCCCACGATAATCAGAAAACCCCATAACCATGCCTGCCCAATCAGCCTGTCAAATCTCCAATTGATTCCCGATTGATTTCCGCTGCACTCTCTCCTCAACTAGATCGCAGAAACTCTTCGACAGCGGCTCGAACCACCGCGTGTACCACCTGGACGCTGCCTGAGCCGTCGATGAAAAGCACCCGCCGCGGCTCTTGTTGGGACAAGGCGACGTAGCCGCCGCGAACCCGGCTAAAGAAATCGAGGCCTTCCTGCTCGAAGCGCGTGTCGCTGACGCCAGCGCCGCGATTCCGCCCCGACGTGCGTGCCGCTGCGACTTGGACTTCCACGTCGATTACCAGCGTAAGCCCAGGCCGTAGCCCGCCGCACAGTCGTTGATCGAGCAGGTGGATCGTATCGAGCGGAATGCCGCGCCCGAAGCCCTGATAGGCGATGGTCGAGTCGCTGAATCGGTCGCAGATGACGTGCGTGCCGCTAGCCAGTGACGGAACAATAATGTGCTCTATATGCTGCACACGCGCCGCGAACATGAGCGTCAACTCAGCCAACGGCGAGAGCGGCTCCGGCCGCGAAGTCTGCACCAACTTGCTGACCTCGCGGCCCACGGCGGTGCCGCCCGGTTCGCGGGTTAGCCGTACGGGATATCCGCGCTGCTCCAGATACTCAGCCAGCAGCGCCGCCTGCGTCGTCTTGCCGCAGCCGTCAATTCCTTCCAATGTGATGAACTTGCCCGAAGGTTTCACGATGTAGTCCGATAGTAAGGGTGTCTATTATGATAGCACTTCCATCTGGTTAAGGCTGGCTGGTTAAGGCTGGCTGGCGCGCGCGTTCGATCCAGAGTGCTAAAATCAATGTTACGCGAACTTTTGAATATGTTGACCACCGAACATATCGCCACCAACGCCGCTGAAGTACTGGAAGCAATTCGGGTTGCAGCGCATCGCTCGGGCCGCAATGCGGATGCGGTGCGGCTGATCTCCGTGAGCAAGACTTTTCCCGCCGAAGCCATCCGAGCGGCCTATGATGCCGGACTGCGCGAGTTCGGTGAAAATCGCGTTCAGGAGTTTCAGGAGAAGGCCACCGTGCTCAATCTAGCCAGTGCCCTGCCCGGCGCGCTATTTCATCTGATCGGACACCTGCAATCAAACAAAGTTTCGTTAGCCCTCGGCTTCAACTATATTCAGACTATCGACAGTGAGCGGCTTGCACGGCGACTCAATGAGGCAGCGGAGCAGCACGGCAAGCGCTTGAAAGTCCTGCTGCAAATCAAGCTCGGTGAAGAGCTGGCGCAGGAAGATCGCAAAACCGGCGCGGCAGAATCGGACGCGTCACGCTTGGCCACCATCCTTGGCTCGCTCGATCATCTGGACCCGCAGGGACTAATGCTGATACCTCCTTACATGGAGGACCCCGAAGGATCGCGACCGTTCTTTCAGCGCTTGCGGGAAATTCGCGAGCAGCTTCGAGCGGAAGGACATGGGTGGGTACAGGAACTCTCCATGGGCATGAGCCATGACTTCCCCATCGCCATCGAAGAGGGCGCAACGATGGTGCGCATCGGGACTGCGCTATTCGGGCCGCGAACCCGGCGGGAGTCGGCATGAACATTCGAGTTCGTGTGCAGCCACGGGCCAGTCGCAACGCGCTGAAGGCTTGGCAGCCGGATGAGTGGAAACTCTTCCTAACTGCGCCACCGGTCGACGGCAAAGCCAACGAGGCCTGCATTGAATTCTTCGCGCGCGGATTGGGCATTGCCCGCTCG
>CAMBEY010000260.1 GCA_945865705.1 Candidatus Sulfopaludibacter sp. SbA3 | reverse complement strand
CGCCGAGCAGCGCGGCGAGTTTGGCGAGATAGCGAATCCACGATGGATGCGGCGTGACGTCTTCAATCTCGTCCATGCGCGTGTCCCGCTCGCGCCATATCAAGACACCAGCGTAGTAGGTGATCATCGAGATTGTGAAGATATAGAGGGAGCCTTGGATGATCTGGAGAATCCAATAGGTGACCGGATAGGATCCGTTGCCGTAGCCTTCCCTGGCGGAGAGGATGATGCTGGGCACTGTGTTCAGCAGCGCTGCGATGAGGAGGACGATGAAGGATGTTGTCTTGACGAGACCCCGGAATTCAAATCCGATGAGCCGGCGGAACTGGGCCCAGGCGGCGTGCCGCGCATACTGCACTTGCGGGATATCGACGGAGCGGGTCCCCGCGGTTTCGACCTGCGGCGATTGCCCCTTCCGGGAGCGTTCCGCGAAGGAGAACCGCCAGGCGGTGAATGAGAAAATGGCTGCGCCCACCGTGAACCAAAGGAGGCGGTTCCAGAGCATCATGCCCTGCAATCCCATCGCGACGCCGTTCTTTTCGGCCACGGTCCAGTACTTGGTCATGATGGAGAACGTGCGAATGCCAAACGGGTCCATCAACATGCCGAGCATCTCGTTATCGAGATCCTTTGTCATCACGTCGGCGACGGTATAAGCGGTGAGCAGCACAAGCGAGCCGATGAACGAGGTGATTGTGCTGCGCGTGAGGGCGGCAATGCAGAAGATGACGGCGGAGATGAAGAGCGTGTTGGGGATGGCGAAGATAAGTATGCTTTTGCCGTGCGCGGCCCAGGCGATCGGACCCCAGCGTTCGGCATCTATCCAGGGCATGTAGGCCGCCAGGATAACACCGGCCGAGATGCCCAGCATGGGAATCACCGAGACGATGGCTGCGCCGAAGAAACGGCCGAGAAGGAAGTCGAGTTTCTTGAGCGGGGTGGAGAAGATGAGTTGCTGCGTGCCGTATTGAAAATCGCGCGCGGCGGCGCCGTTGACAAATGCGGTGGTCATGAGCAGCGTCAAGAGGCTCATCATGGCGTAGAAATTCTGGATGACGAATGGCGCGTTGCGAAAGGTGTTTTCGAGCGAAGCGCCGACGGTGATTTTGTCGGAACCGGCGGCGGCGAAGATCATGGTTCCGATGATGACGGTGAAGACCCACACCATCATGCCGCGCAGCCAGTAGCGGGCTTCGAATGTAAACAGGTTCCAAATCATGGCGGCACCTTTAGTTCAATCCGCCGATTTTGGCGAAGAAGACGTCTTCCAGACTGGGGCTCACCGGGGCGAATCCGGCGTTCAGCGGTTCTTCCGAGAAGACGTGAATGAGCGGACGGCCCGCGAGCATTTTATTGGAGATGACTTTGTATTCCGA
Source organism: Candidatus Sulfopaludibacter sp. SbA3 (assembly GCA_945865705.1). Lineage (GTDB taxonomy): Bacteria > Acidobacteriota > Terriglobia > 2-12-FULL-54-10 > 2-12-FULL-54-10 > SHUM01. The sequence goes on along the minus strand of CAMBEY010000260.1, from coordinate 2,800 downwards.
TTCGTATCGCGGCAATTCCGCTTTATCGATTTTGCGGCTGAAGATGCGGCCTTCCAGCGCGTCAACGGCGGCGTCCGGCCCGCCTTCATAGAGCACGCAGCCCTTGTGGATGATGGCCATTTTGCTGCACAGCTCCAGGACGTCTTCGACGATGTGGGTGGAGAGGATGACGATGACGCTTTCGCCCACTTCGGCGAGAAGATTGTAGAAGCGGTTGCGCTCGCCGGGATCGAGCCCGGCGGTGGGTTCATCGACGATTAGCAGTTGCGGATTGCCGATGAGCGCCTGGCCGATTCCGAAGCGCTGCCGCATGCCGCCGGAGTAGCTGGCCAACGCTTTCTTGCGGTGCTCGTAGAGGTTCACCTTGTTCAACATGGCTTCCACAAGTTGCCTGCGCTCGGCTTTATTGGTGACGCCTTTCAGCAGGGCCAAATGGTCCATCATGTCGAACGCGGAGATGCGGGGATAGACGCCGAAATCCTGCGGTAAGTAGCCGAGCCGCTGGCGAACCGCGTCGCGATCTTTTAGAACGTCGATGTCGCCGAGCATTGCGGAGCCGGAATCGGCGTCCTGCAATGTGGCAATCGTTCGCATCAGGGTCGACTTGCCCGCGCCGTTCTGCCCCAGCAGTCCGTACATGCCTTGCGGTATTGACAGCGTGACGTTGTCCAGCGCTTTGACGCCGTTGGCGTATGTCTTGGACAGATTCTGAATAATCAGTTCCATGGGGGTTACTACTGATTGTAGGTGAATGGGAGGCGATGATTTGAAGCGCATTTCCGGCGCTGCCTTTGATGGGGTATCCGGGTTGGCTACGCGGGGGTCCATCTTGCCAAATGTTCATCGAGAAGAAACGACAAGCGAGCACACCGCTTCGTGGGGCGCTTCCAAGGCGGCCAGTACCTGTTCGCGCGACACAGTCGGAAAGGAATCGAGAAATTCGTCGATACAGTGGTTTCGTCCGAGGTAGTCAATCAGGTTACGGAACGGCATGCGCGTTCCGCGGGGACAACGGTTCGCTATTTATTCCGATAGTATATGGGCATGCAAAGACGCGAGCTGTTGAAATCCGCGGCCGCCGGATTAACGATACTGAAAAGCGGCACGCTGCGCGGGCAGAATGCCCCGAGCAACAAATTGAACATTGCGTTGATCGGCGTATGGGGACGCGGCACGGCGCACTACACGTCGCTGCGCGATGAGAACGTGGTGGCGCTTTGCGACATCAACGATCTGCGCACGAAAGAAGCCGCAGCCTTGTTTCCCAAGGCCAAGACGTATGTGGATTGGCGGCAGGCACTGGACCAGAAAGACGTGGAGGCGGTGATCATTTGCACCGCCGATCACCACCATGCGTTTATCGCGAATTGGGCGCTGAATCGCAACATGCATGTCTATTGCGAGAAGCCGCTGGGCATCAGTGTCGAAGAGGTTCGGACGGTGCGCGCGAACTACCTGGGGCGCCGCGCGAAGGTGGCCACTCAGCACGGCACTCAACGGCACGCGTATCCGAATTTCGAACGCCTGCGCGAGCTGATTCTGGATGGCGCGATTGGCGAATTGAAGACCGTGCACAGTTGGGACGCGCGCCAACTGCCGCGCCCTGGCTATCCGAAGGGCGAGGGGCAGCCGCCGGCTTCGCTGCACTACGAACAATGGATCGGGCCGTCGCCGTACCACCCCTACAGCCCGCAGTACTTTGGCGGAACCTCGGGTTTGAACTGCCTGTTCTGGAACATGTACCGCGACTTTGGCGTGGGCCAGATGGGCGACATGGGCGCGCATACGATGGACTTGGTTTGGAACGTGATTGACGGCGGCGCGCCAACGTCGATCGATATCGACCGGGATGCGAGCGATAAATACAATGCCGATATTTGCCCGGTGAAGCTGAAGGCCCATTTCCAGCAGCCGGCTAACAGTTGGCGCGGGCCGGTGGAGTTGGTTTGGTATCAAGGGGGCTTGAAGCCCGACGCGCCGAGGGGGTACATCGATCTCGCCCGCGTCGGCAATGGCGCAATTTTCGAGGGAACGAAGGGCTCGATATTCGCCGATTTCACGACGCGTGTGATTATTCCCAACAATGACGACGGCGACATGACTTACTACAAGCGCCGCGATCGTGGCTCATTGCTGCCGCTGATTGGCGGCACGGGGCAGACGACGCAAGCGCAATCGCCCCGTGGCGGCGGAGGCGGGCGGCCGAACGCAGCGCCGCTCCCAGCCGGCTTCACAGCTATGCCGAGCACGACGCCGGGGGCTAGCGGCTTCCCCGATATTCAGATGCTGGACGGGAAGATACCGGCCGCGCTGGGGCTGCCGAATACTACAGTTACGGCGATGCTCGATGGCGGCAATGCCCGGCGCGGCGGCGATATTTTCCAACAGGATTGGCTCGACGCGTGCAAGGGCAAGAGCAACAACGTCGTTCACGGCACCAGCACGAAGACGCACTGCGATTTTGACTACGCAGGCACGATGATGGAGCAGATGCTGCTGGGCCTGGTGGCGCATCGCGCGGGCAAAAAGCTGGAGTACGATCCGGCCGCCGGGCGCGTCACCAACATGAATGAAGCCAATGATTACCTGAAGCGGCAGTACCGGCCGAATTGGAAGTTGAACGGGTAGATTACAGGTCCTTCAATAACCACTGGACGGCGCGGCGTTGCATTTTGGTATGCTCGCCCGCCCACAGTGCGTGGATGGTGTGCCCGATGGAAGTGAAGACCACGCGGCCTTTGCCGTAGTCATACGCCCAGCCGGCGATGGACTTCGTACCGTACTTGCTGAAGGTAAGGCC
>CAMBEY010000259.1 GCA_945865705.1 Candidatus Sulfopaludibacter sp. SbA3 | reverse complement strand
CCCCGGCTTTTCCAGCATCAGGAAACCCGGAGGCAGACGGGATGTATTTCTTGATTAGGAAAGCAATCTGATTCTGGAACTGTGTGTGTCCTGCCGCGGATTGCTCGCGTGATCGCCAGCGACGGACCGCATCATGTGTCGCGGCGCTTTGCTTGGTAGCGGCAGGCCTCCGGCCTGCTCTATAGAGGACAGGTCCGCCTACGCCGAGGCTTCGGAGGACAGGCCCGAGGCCTGTCCCTACCTAGATCGACTCCGCGACCGCGCAGAGCCCCGGAGGGGCGACACATGAATAGCCCCGGGTGTGAACCCGGGGTATCGGGATGGGGAAGAATCCGCTACCGCTCTGCCGAAGGCCCGCGCGTAGGCCCAACATTTTCGGGCCGCAGCGTGAACGGGGGACGACGCGCGTAGCGCCACCGCTTCCCGCGCTTTTCCACTCCCCCGTTTTCGGCTATCGTGTTTCGCAATCTAAGATTGAAGCACTAGAAAATGTGCGACCCTTTCGGGGTCGGTAATTAATTTTGGTTTGTGTTCCGGGGGCGTGACATTCCATAAGCATCCCTTCGGGGCGGCTCTCCTGTGTATCCCTTTCAGGGATCATTGCGGCAAACGCGAAGCAGGACAGGCCGGAGGCCTGTCTCTACCTAAGACGATTCCCCTGCCGTGACAGTGCCGCGCGCATGAGCGAGCCGATGGAACGCGACGCCCCAGACGGCGACGTCTGTGTTTTACGATCCGACGTTGTGTTCGGGCGACGGGAGATCATCGGCGGCCGGGGGTTGGTTTTTCCATTGGCCCGCTTGCTGACGCGCGCGGCACTGTCACGCGGGGCGCCGTGGGCGCGCAAAATTTCGGTCAGGCGGATGCGGTGGGGGCGCGGAAGGATGCGGCGCGGCGCGGAAATTATCTGGGGAATTTGGGCGCTGTGGAATTCGTGGTCAGAGTGGTCAGGTTGGACGATTTTGGTAATTTGACGTGCGCGAGGGGTGCGAAGTGGCGGGAAAGCTGATCGGAAGTTCCCCCCGAAACCCCAACCCCGAATCCCGAATCCCGAATCCCCAGCTTGTCAATTTGGTCAGAGTGGTCAGAACCGTGAACGTTTGCACTTTGGGCTGGGTGGGCGATTTGGTCAATTTGGTCAGTCAGAAACGGAGGCGATTTTGGGAGAAATTCACTTCGCCTTTGCATCTACTTTTTAGGGCCTCTTGAAGTCCTCTTTAAGTTTTGGGAGCGCGCAGCAGGTCCTTCAATTCGTCCATGAATTCCTTCACATCTTTGAAGTCGAGGTAGACGGAGGCGAAGCGGACGTAGGCGACCTTGTCGAGTTCGCGCAGCCGCACCATCAGGATTTCGCCGACCTTGGTCGAGGCCATCTCGCGGTCCGGCGACTCCATCACGCGCAGCTCGACGGCGTTGACGACCTCCTCGAGCTGGCTCGTGCTGACCGGGCGTTTCTCGCAGGCGCGCAGCAGTCCGGCCTGGACCTTCTGGCGGTCGAAGCGCTCGCGACGCCCGTCTTTCTTGACGATCATGTAGGGTATCTCGTCGATGCGCTCGTAGGTGGTGAAGCGGCGCTCGCACTTCAGGCACTCGCGGCGGCGGCGGATGGACTGCGCCTCTTCGCTCTCGCGCGAGTCCACGACCTTGCTCTCCACGTGTTCGCAAAACGGGCATTTCATTGCTGGCGGCCTCTCCTCATAAATCGAATGAATGCGGCTTCGTACTTTAGGCGGGCCAGTATAGCATATGCGCGCCATCCAGCCCGCTTTCGCGGGAGTCAAGTAAAGCCGGAGAGCCATCCTCCGATTTTCATGGCAACCCTGTGAACAGGGCTTAGAATGAATGCAGGGACCGATAGCGCACGGCAGTTCCGCCACACATGAATGTGCCGTGGTCGCCCCTGATGGAGGAATGTTACGATGCTGCGCAAACTGGCCCACCTCACGCTCTGTCTTCTTGTACTCAACACTGCTGCCCAGTCCGCCACGCAGAACTCTGCGACACGCGCCTCCGTCGCAACAATCGTTTCTGACGCCTCCAGTATTGACGCCTTGCTCACAAAATCTTTCCTGGAAATTTCGGGAGTGGCTCCCACCGTCCGCTTCACGTCGCAGCAGTATGAGCAAACACGCAAGCGCATGGAGAGCCAAGAGAAGACCCGCAAGGACGAACTGAAAGCCACCATCAAGAGTATCGACGATGAGATCAAACAGGGTGAGCGCGACCTGAAGAAATTGAACGAGCAGTCGTCGTTCGACACCGATGAGATCGCCCAGCAGCGCAATGTGATTCACTGCACCATGCAGCGCCTGCGCACGAAGCAGGCCGACACGCGCATTGCACTCGAAACAGGCGTCCCCATTGAGTATGAGAACCTCTACGCAAAACTTGAACTGCTCGAAAAATGGCCTGCCGCGCGCATGGAGATCGCCCGCCAGGTAGAGCGTGGACAAGCTCGCCAGCGCCGCTGGAGCGACGTGGAAGACATCGGCTTCCGCACCATCGCAAAGAATCAGGAAGACGATATCAAGGATGGGCAGGAAGCCGTGCAGCAGATGAAGCAGTCCGGCCTGATGCCCAAGGCCATCGAGGACGCGGAGATCACTGAGTACGTCCACCGCATCGCGCAGAACATCGCGCGCAACTCGGACCTGAAGGTTCCGCTGAACGTAACGCTGCTCAACTCAAATGAGATAAACGCCTTCGCGCTGCCTGGCGGATTTCTGTTCATCAACCACGGGCTACTGCTCGAAGCGGAGAGCGAGTCGCAGTTCGCCGGCGTGATCGCGCATGAGATTTCCCACAACGTCGCGCGACACGGGCATAGCTTGATGAAGCGCGCCACCATATCGAGCGTCATCTATCAGGCCGCGCAGATCGGCGCGCTGATCTTCACCGGCGGCGCTGTGGGCATCGGCGCTTACTACGCGCTGCAATACGGATTCCAGGGCCTGGGATTGATCCTCAGCTTACAACTGCTGGGCGTGAGCCGCGACTATGAACTGGAGGCCGACCAGCTCGGCGTGCAGTACGCGTGGAAGTCCGGCTACGATCCCGAGGGCTTCATCGACTTCTTCGACATCATCGCGAAGAAGGAAGGCTACGTCGCCAAGACCAGCTTCTTCCGCACGCACCCGGCCTTCTACAACCGCATCGTCGAGAGCAGCCGCGAGATCGCATTTCTCGCGCAAGCAGACCAGTCGATTGAGAATACCGCCGAGTTCGACCGCATACGCGATAAGCTCAAGAAGCTCTCGACCGACTTGGACAAGGAAGAAAAGAACCGCCCGACGCTTTACAAGCGTATCCCCGGCTGTGAGCCCGGCAGCACACAGACGCCGCCCGAAGCGAGGCCGCAATTCCGCGAGGCGAGACCCTGATGGCACATGGTGGGATGAGGCGGGATGGTCGGCGAAGAGGCCTTCTTAGTACGCGCAAGCTGATCCTGCTGTTGATCGGTCTGGGTGCGGCCGCCTATCGCTATTACTTTTATCCTTCGGATCAAACCGTGCCCGATGTGCCCGCGACAACCCGCACCTCTGCCAGCGCGAATGCTTGTGGCGATTCTGCGGATTGTTTCTCCGGTCCGGTAACGCGCGTAATTGACGGAGACACGCTCGACATTGCTGACCGCCGAGTGCGACTGGTGCTGGTGGACGCCCCGGAGCGCGACACCTCCGCCGGCCCCGCCGCCACGCAACAGCTTGCGCAACTGTGTCAGCCGGGCACTCTGGCGGCAGCATGGCCCGATGCCCGCCAGCCCCGCGACGATTACGGACGCACGCTGGCCGTGGTGCGCTGCGGCGATGAGAATGTTAATGCGCGGATGATCCGCTCCGGGCACGCGCAACTTTATCGGCGATTCTGTCGCGCCAGCGCCTTTGGCGCGGAACCGTGGGCGCGGGAACTCGGCTGCAATTGATGACGCGCTTGAATTTCCTGGAGCCGCCCGCTATGTTCGATAGGATCGTTGTTAATGGATGGCGTGGCAACTGCCAGCCAAATGCGGAGGCAGTTTGAAGATTCCTGTCGAGATCAGCGTCAACGGCGTGCGGCATCGCTCCGAGGTGGAGCCGCGCTTGCTGTTGGTCCATTATCTGCGCGACGGGTTGGGCCTCACTGGCACCCACATTGGCTGCGAGACCGGGCTATGCGGCGCATGCACGATTCATCTGAACGGCGAGGCGGTGAAGTCCTGTCTGGTCC
>CAMBEY010000258.1 GCA_945865705.1 Candidatus Sulfopaludibacter sp. SbA3 | reverse complement strand
CGCGGCTCTGCTAACAACGCGATGCTAACGATATAGCGACGGCGGCGGATTGGGCAGCTCGAATGCTTCAAAGCGCAACGGAACATTTGGCTGCACAGAATCCAACTGATATGCAACTCTGACCCCGCGCACCAGAGTAACCTCCCAATGAAATGGGACCTTGCCGCTAGCAGCCACTCCGCGATAATCCGAGTAATCGATCCGGCTGGGCATGCGCCCGACAACTGAGTCTACAAAGTACTCCAAGCGGACCAGCAATCCGGATTGCTCATCAAACGAATATTCAAATAAAGGCAGATGCTCCGTGCTGCCACTTAGAACTATTGCTCGTCGTCCATTAACAAATTCGGAGCGCGAAACGCGTAACTGCTCCTGCATTTGCCGCAGCCTGCGTGGCAGATTGAAAATGTCTTCAAGCTGTGCCGCATCGCGCCGCCAACCGAACATCAGTCGAACCGGTCCGTTACTTTCACGCATCCAGCCCTGGTCCTCCGTAACGATACCGAATGCCTGTTCGCTGTTTCCAAGGTGGGAAACCGAAAAACCATCCGTCCGGCGTTTATCGGGGGAACTCGACATGATTCTGATTCTGTGAGTGGAATCGCCAGACGAAATGATAGTCACTGTCCCTGTCTCTACGCGGCTGCGAGCGAATCGGATGACTAATCCTTCGCCTCCCATGGCCTGAATAAATCGCTCGATAATTTGCGCCGTGGCCGGGAGCGACTCAGGCGAAAGAGAACGTGTCGGCGGGGGACTATCCGGACTTCCCCCAAAGGCAAGCGTTCCGCTGGGCTGAACCTGCCCGCGATGGCAGGTGAAGCAGCTGATGACGTTGCGTCCACCGAATGAACTCTGGTTCAGTTCGCGCACCATGCGGATCATCTGACGCGCGACGTCTTTATTAGGATTGCCTTCCAGGTCGCGGTCACCGCTGGCGCTGTGGCAATGCTCGCAGTCGACGCCGAGGGCTTCGCTCATCACCTGCATTCCCGGAATCACCTCGCCATAGGGAACGCCCGTGAGCGCCTTGATGTTGGTGTAAACCTCTTCTGCCTTCCGATCGACAGGTAATCCGAAACGCGGATCAGGCGGCGGAGAAACATACCCCCCCATTGAAGGCGGGAGTGGAGTGAATTGAGCAGAAGCGCCACGCAGGCACGCACATGCGACAATCATCGTCACCACAAACCAGGTTTTTGAATGCATAGGCGGAAAGCAGATTCTTCGCTTTGCTCAGAATGACAACTTAGTTATTCGTTGGTCTACTTGCAGGTGCCCACGCGGCAGCGCTGCTTGTTGATGTCATCCAGCTTCGCCGGGAAGAAGCCGTCGCGATTGGGCATCTTCACTTTGGACAGACTCTTCGCGTCTATCACTTCGTTTTCCGGAATGAGATCGTTGCGGTGAAGGATGAAAGCGGTGAGTGAGTAGGCTTCATCGTCAGTGAGTGACCCGCCTGCGCCCGGTGGCATGGCGCGCTTGACGTAGTCCCAGATGGGCGGCGCGAACGGCCAGAAACTTCCAATGGTGCGATCCGGCTGCGCGGTGCCGATGCTGCCTTTTCCCCCGGCTAAGCTGGGAGCGTTCTTGGTGCCTTCGAGCTTCGCACCGTGGCAGCCGGCACAGCGGCGAGCGTAGAGTTCCACGCCCTTGGCTGAAGTCCCGCTGCCCGCGGGCAGGCCCTCGCCATCGGGAGAGATCGACGATCCCAAGCGGCGCATTTCCTCGTCCGTCGGCGCGCGGCCCATCTCATAAGACGGCCCTTGCGCTTGCGCAGGCATCACCCATGGCGAGGCGCAGAGCCACAGCGACACGGCGACTAACACGCAGGAGCAACTGCGCAGTGAGTCACTACAAACCATGTAACTGCGGACCACGTGACTAATAAGTGAGTAAATACTAAGTGAGTGACTACGCATCCCAGAGGGCATTGGCCACGCTCCCATCCGTGTTGACGCGCCACGGTTGAATCGCATTGAAGTGAATGACGCTGTTAGTTGTTTTTTGGAAGTAGTCAGCAGTCACTCCCCATGTCTGGGCGAACTCACTCAGCGAAGGCTGGCGAACATTCAGATCGTCCGTGCAGCGCGACTGCAACACGGCTTGCTGCCCAGTCCATTTCCAGGGGAGGCGAAAACGCGTGTGGGCCTTGGGCAACAGCGGCTGCTGGAGCTGCGCGTCCTGCCAGTTGCGGCCGCCATCAACGGAAATTTCCACGCGGCGGATCGTCCCCAGTCCCGACCAGGCCAGCCCATTGATTTCGTAAAACCCCTTCGCACGCATCTGCTGCTCGCCCGAGGGGTTGGTGATGACCGACTTCGGGCCCATCTCCGTATTGAACCAGCGGGCCTTGCCATCGGCGCGCAGGCTGGCGTTGGTGCCCAACTCGATCTGCGTCAGAAACGGCTGATCGCCCACTTGCAACCGCCGCAGCCACTTCACGTTGCGCACGCCCTCCCAGCCGGGAGCGAGCAGGCGCAGCGGGTAGCCTTGATCGGGCCGAATCGCTTCGCCATTCTGCCCGTAGGCGAGCAGCGCATCGTCCATCGCTTTTTCAAGCGTGATGTTCATGGCATGGCGCACGCGATCAGCGGACTCAGCCAGCAACCATGCCGCGCCCTTCTTGACGCCCGCTTCCTTCAATAATGTGGAGAGCAGCACGCCGGTCCACTCGCTGCAACTCGACTTACCAAAGCGCATTTGCGCCGTACCCCATTTCCAGCGGTCGCGGGTGGGCGCGGTGTTGGCCACGCATTCAATGAAGTGAATGCGCGAGACCGACGGCAGTCGCTTCAATTCCTCCATCGAGAACACCAGCGGCCTCTCGACCATGCCGTGAATCATGAGCTGGTGATCGTTCGGATTGATGTCCGGCGGCGTGATGCCGCGAGTGAAGACATAATGGAGCGAGGATGGCGTGATGACTCCGGTTTGATCATGGAGCGGCGAAAACGTGCTGGGTCCGCCGCCCTCGGCCCAATTGCGCAGCGCCTTCTCGTGCGAAGACCGCGATCCATAGGCCCGAGGGTCCTGCGCGGGATTGGCGGGAACCTTTTCCGGGATCTGCCCAAGGCTTTGTCCCGGCCCAGGGACGAAACCGCCTGCTACTAATCCGGCCACCGCCGTGCTGGCCCGTAAGAAGCGTCTCCGAGTTGTCTTGTTTTTAGTCATCACCTGTCCTCAATATACTTGTTGCGCACCTCAGTTCTACCGCAATCCAACTGTGTATTCAAGTCGATTGAACTTTCGCGATGGGTCAGTTTGAATAAGTTGTCGATGGGGCATAAGTGGGGCAGGCATTCCTGCCTGCCCTCCGGAGGACAGGTCTGGAGACCTGTCTCTACCTTAAGAGCGCAAACTGACCCGCTACCTAATGGGCGAAGTTAGCGCATCCAATTCCCATCCTGGAGAGTATACTGTCGGCAGCCGCATCGGACTGTTGGCGCGGGCATTTCTTACGAAGGTCATGGAACACTCATTCGGAAAGGAGCAACAATGCATCGGACACTTAAACTAGGATTGCTGGCGGGACTGCATTGTCTGGCCTGGGGAGCGCAACAAGTTGCCGCGCAGAGCACCTATACGCCGGGCGCGTATCGCGCGCCGCGCTATCCGCAGGTGAAAGCGAATTACACGATTGACGAGCTGGCCGCGATGGCCGACGAGTTGGTGCGCCGGCCGCCACAGGCCGCGTTTCTGACGGCCGGATACGGCATCCGCCCCGGACATCGCGCGCTGCTGGTTGTGCCCGGCACGTTTGACGACACGGTATTGTCGGCGGTGGTGTTGGCGATTCAGAAAGCCGGCGGCACGGCGGACGTGGTCAAGCGCTACGGCAATCTGGCCAACGCCAACTATCACGCTATTGAGCACGCCTATCGCGAGGCCAACGGGCTGGCCCGGCCCGACGATGACGCCACCCGTGCCGATGTCGGCGAAGGCGGCGCGCCGCTTCCCGGCGGCACAGCTGGCATCGCCGGAAAGACGGTGTTCGAGCTTGCTGAAGGCAAGGGCTACAACATCCTGATCTATGGGGCGGGCGGGCCGCACAATCCCATCAAGATTCCCTGGAACTACATTTTCTGGGACACGCTGGACAAGTTTGTGACCTCGGTTGGATATCCCATGGAAGTCCAGATGGCTGTCGACCAGGCTGCCTGGGCCATCACCACGCAGGGCGTGAAGTTCCACGCCACCGACCCCGAAGGCACCGACATTACCT
>CAMBEY010000257.1 GCA_945865705.1 Candidatus Sulfopaludibacter sp. SbA3 | reverse complement strand
CAAGGCCGGTGGCGGGATGCTCGACGATCTTTTCGCCGAGTTCCGCGACGAAGTGGAGGAGCCGCAGCCGGGCGGCGGTGGCGATCTGGAGACGCATTACAACATGGGAGTTGCCTTCAAAGAGATGGCGCTCTATGACGAAGCCATTGGCGAATTTCAGAAGGTCCATCAAATCGCGGAGGCGGCCAAGGATTATTCGCATCTGGTGCAATGCTGCTCTCTGCTGGCCATCTGCTTTATCGAAAAAGGGCTGCCCCTGCTGGCCGTAAACTGGTACCGGACGGCTCTTGATTCTCCGGGCGCCGATGCCGAGAGTGAGTTGGCCCTTCATTATGAAATTGGCGCGGCCTATGAGCTGGCTGGGAACCGCTCGGAGGCGCTCAAGAGCTTCATGGACGTCTATTCCCGGAACATCGATTATCGCAACGTCGCCGAGCGCATCCGCGAGTTACAGCAGGGATCGTAAGCGGGATCGGCCCCTGACACTGGCCTGAAATTGGCCTGATTTGGCCTGATTTGGAATGACTCCTCAGTGACGCATAGATGGAATGCAGGCCGCAGGCTGCAGCAGATAATCGCGGTGCTGCTCTGCCTGGAATCGGGTCTGGTGCTGCTGGCGCTCCCGTGGTCGGTATTATGGGATCGCAATTGGTGGGTGTTTGGGTCGGAGTTGCTGCACCCGTTTTTAATGAACAATTACCTGCGCGGGGCCGTGAGTGGAGTCGGTCTATTGACTCTTTGGGTAGGCGTTACCGTTGCTGCCGATCTGCTCCAGGCCGAACCTGTCCACGCGGACGCCGTGGACGCTGACCACGTTTCAAATGAAGAGGATCGCGACCGCGGGCCGTCGGATTTGTGAACATTCTTTGCAGGCGGAATGTCTTGGGGCTGATCGATTCAATTGGCGCTCAGTTACTACATCACGTCGCGAATGCAGTGGGGAGCCGATGAGCCTGCAGCTCGCTCGTTGGCGGAAAAAGTTCGAAAGGCTTATCAGGCGGGCGTTGATTACGTTCAGGTGCGCGAGAAGGATATGAGCGGGGCCAGCCTGCTCAGTTTGGTTGCGGAACTCAGCCGATTGCATGAGCGCACCCGACGGACTCGTCTTTTGGTAAATGGACGAGTCGATGTGGCCATCGCCAGTGAAGCGGACGGCGCGCATCTCTCCTTCGAGTCGCTGCCGCTTGCCGCGATTCGGTCCCGATTGCCTAATTTCTTGATTGTCGGTGTTTCCTGCCATAGCGCGGTGGAGGCTGCTGAGGCTCAACAGGCCGGTGCAGACTATATTATACTAGGTCCTGTTTTCACGACACCATCGAAGCCTGGGGTCGTTCCGTTGGGGCTCAAAAAGTTTTCAAGCATCTGCGCGGAATTATCAGTTCCTGTATTCGCGCTGGGTGGAGTGGATCTATCCAATGCCCGGGATTGCGTTCTTGCCGGAGCAGCCGGTATCGCAGGGATCAGATTATTTCAGAATGCTGATAACATAGACCACCTTGCCGCCGAGATTCGCAAGCTGTAAGCGGAGCGAATTGTCGTAAGGCAGCCGGGCTGCCGTAGATAAATGGAAATCATACGTCTAGCCTTTAAATGACCGAGGAGGAAGAATGCAGAATCGATTTCTGCTTGGATTGGTAGTACTGGTTTCGCTGGCTGCCGGATGCAACAAGCAGGGGCAGCAAGCCGCCGGTGGTGGTGTGGCCGCGCGCGTGAATGGCAAGGAAATCCTGCGCTCCGAAGTGGAAGCTCAGTTTGCTTTCCGCATCAAAGATGCGCCGCAGAAGCCGGATGCAGAGGCTGCGAACCTGGTCAAGCTTGAGATATTGCGCGATCTGATCGAAGCCGAGATCATGAATCAGAAGGCGGCTCAGTTGAAGGTGGCTCCCGGTGATGCCGAGATTGCTGCGCGCTTGAAAGCGGTCCAGGGGGAAGTTTCCGATGCTGAGTTTAATAAGACGCTCGACGCCCGCGGCGTCAAGCCGGAAGATCTGAAAAAAGAGATCGCACGCACACTAACTGTAGAGAAAGTGGTCGAAAATCAGGTACGCAACAAGGCCAAGGTGTCGGATCAGGAATTAACGGATTTCTACACCAAGAACAAGGAAGTGTTCAACGTGAAGGAGAATCTCTACCGGCTGGGCGTGATCGCTGTAACCGGCGATCCCGGCGGGCAAGTGAACAATCTAACCAATGACAAGGCGCTCAATCCCGCGATGGCCACGACCAAGATGCAGGCCATCGAAGGCCGCGCCAAGATGGGCGAGGACTTCGCGCAACTGGCCCGAGCTCTCTCCGAAGACCCGCAAACGACGCAGGCTGGCGGAGACCTTGGTTATCAGCCCGAGTCATCGCTGGATCGCTTTGGCCCGCAATTCAAGGCGCAGGTGATGAAGCTGAAAGTGGGCGATCTGGTTCCTGTCATCCGCACCGAGGAAGGCCTCTGGCTATTTAAACTTACGGGCAGGCGCGAGCCGGGTCAGCATGACCTGAGTAACGCCGAGGTCAAGCTGAGCATCCGCGAGGAGCTGGAGGGCCGGCGCCAGCAATTGTTGACCGCGGCCTTTTCCGAGCAGTTGCATAACGAAGCGCGCATTGAGAACTTTCTAGTCGGCGAAGTGCTGGCATCGTTTAAATAGACCAGCAGAATCCGAGCGCGTTAGGTGCGTCGAAAGTTCACAGTTTTGCCTAGAGCCTTTCCATCTGGAATTTGACTGCTGGAGGAAGGGAATCGTGAAAGCCTACCAGCCGTTGCTCGAAAAATACGGCCGCCAGGCATCTACCTATGACCGCCGGTGGAATCTGCGCTGGGGCCACGCGACGATGCGGGAGACCATCTCGGCGATCCCGTGGGCGGATGCCGACCGCCTGCTCGACGTTGGTTGCGGGACTGGACTTCTTGAAGCGGCGGTGAGTTCGCGCCTGCGCGGATCCACCGTTCTCGTCGGTGTGGATATCTGCGCTCCCATGCTGCAGCAGGCCAGGCGAAATATTCCCGACCAAACGCATGTGGCATTGACCAATGCGCCCGCGGAGCAACTGCCATTCGCGGATCAGACCTTCAATGTAGTGATCTGTAATAACAGCTTCCACTACTATCAGCATCCGGAGATGGTCCTGGCTGAATTCCGCCGTGTCCTGTGCCCGTCGGGACGGCTAATTCTGACCGATTGGTCCAGCGATTTCCCTGGCCCTCGCATCATCTACTGGGTACTCCGTCTCGCCGCGCATGCCGGGTTTAGCCGCTACTCGCTGAAGCACTGCTACACGGCGCGCGAGTTGGACGCCATGTTGGTGGCCGCCGGCTTCCATGTGGCCACCGCGCGCAAAGTGGCTATGGACCTGGGCTGGGGCATCACCGTCGTGCAGGCCCGTGCCTAAATTTACAGTGCTACCACTCGCCTACAATTCCACGTCGGCTTCAATCTCCACCATCATCTGCGGCGCGATCAGCTTCGATACTTCCACCATCGTGGTGGCCGGCCGGATTTCACCGAATAGTTCGCCGTGCGCGCGGCCGTACTCTTCCCATCGGCTGATGTCAGTTACAAACATGCGCGTGCGGACCACATTCTTCAGGCTCGCCCCAACTTTTTCGAGCGCGGCCTCGATGTTTCTTACCGCCTGAATGGTTTGCGCCTTGGGATCACCCGGCCCGACGATCTCACCTTTCGCGTCGGTGGCTGTGGTGCCGGAAACATAGATGCGATTACCTACCTGCACCGCGCGCGAGTAGCCGATAATCGGCTCCCACGAGCTACCCGTTGAAATATTCTTTCTCTCAGACATGATTACAGCTCCTCGTATGCTTCTATTGAAAATTTTCATTCCACTATCATCAAAGCCTGCCCAGCGGTAACTGTCTGCCCTTCGTGCACGGAAACTTTGCCCACCGTACCCGCCTTCTGACTCTTGATCTCATTCTGCATCTTCATCGCTTCCACCACGAGCAAACCCTGCCCAGCCTCAACACTCTGCCCTTCAGCAACCAGAATGCGCACCACCTTGCCCGGCATGGGGGCGACGATGGATTGACTCCCAGCGGCCTGGGCCGCCCCGCCTCCGCGCACCCATTTGCGCGGATCGATTACCTCAATGGAAAACTCCGCGCCGTCCATGCTCACGCGGTACGTGGCAGGGCCGCCATCCGGCTTTCCCTCGACAGCGGCGACGCGCAGTTCGAGGTTCTTCACGGCAATCAGTATGGAATACCATCCTGACTTTATCGTCGCC
>CAMBEY010000256.1 GCA_945865705.1 Candidatus Sulfopaludibacter sp. SbA3 | reverse complement strand
CCAGCCATATCGGCGCGTAGTAAGTCTCCTCGCGCAGGTCGCTGACGACCACTTTTTTGACGGAAGTGTTCAGGCCCATCAGCACGTTCTTGATGAGGTCGTGGGTCATGGGGCGCGGCGTCGAGACTTTCTCGATCTCCAGCGCAATGGCGTTGGCTTCGTAGACGCCCACCCAGATGGGTAGCACGGTGTTGCCGTTCACGTCTTTCAGAATGACGATGGGCATGTTGGTAACCGGGTCCATCATCAGACCGCGAATCTTCATTTCTACTTCCATGATGATTCCCTCCTTGCCCAATTTGCGTGCCGGGATACTGCACGTCCCGCTGACTTCATCATTACACCAATGGCGCAAGAGCGCAAAGGGATTCGGGGATTGGCGTGACAGTGCCGCGCGCGTCAGCAAGCGGGCCAATGGAACCAAACGCCCCGGAAGTCGGGGTTCTGGTTCTCGACGGCAATGGAATTGCTCGTCAACGGCGTGTTGGGTGTGGGGGAAACATAGGCGTCCGGAGCATGGCGTTCCATTGGCCCGCTTGCTGACGCGCGCGGCACTGTTAGAACGTTTGTATCTGCACGTTGCGGAAGCGCACCGTGCCCGCGCCGTATTGCAGCGCGATGGGGCCGGAGGCGAACTTGGCGTCGGAGCCCTCGGCGGTGAGCACGCCGTTCATCTTCACCGTGAAGGTCGGGCCGTCGGCGGTGATCTCGTAGGTGTTCCAACGGCCCGCGGCGTCCACCTTCACTTTAGGCTCGGCCACGTTGACGATGCCGCCGGTGCGGTACTTGGGGTCGGGGCGCTGATCGAAGATGTTCACTTCGTAAGCGTTGTCGGCGCCCACCGCGTCGGTCTTCGAGCAGCGAATGAAGATGCCGCTGTTGGCCGGCGGGTCGGTCCAGAATTCCAGCCTCATGTGGAAGTTGGTGTAGGCGCGCGGGGTCATCAGGAAGCCCGGGCCGCTGGTGGCCTCGACGTAATCGCCGTCGGCGCTCTTGACGATAGTCCAGTTGGCGTCGCCCAGCTTCTTCCAGCCGTCCAGCGTGGAGCCATCGAACAGAGTGGTCCAAGGGGGCGCGACGGAAATTTGTGCACTGGCAGTATGCTGCAAGCCGGTGGACGCCGTCAGCAGTGCGATAATAACCAGTGGTAAAGCAAGTATCTTGCGGATCATGGCAAACTCCTTGAAAACTAAAATGTCATTCTGCGCGCCGCGAAGAACGTGCTTTTCGGTACTCCTGGCGGAAAGCAGATTCTTCGCTGCGCTCAGAATGACAACTTAACACTTAATCACAATGGTGAAAAAACTTACTTCGCGACAGTGCCGCGAACAGTGCCGCGCGCGTCAGCAAGCGGACACGTTCATCGGACGGATCAGCCCGTTTAGCGTGTCCGCTTGCAGACGCGCGCGGCTCTGTGACACAGCACGTCGGCCGAACAGCAGATTCTTCGCTGCGCTCGCAATGACAACCTCACTGATTAATGACAATCGTTAAAAAGAATCACACGGATAGATTATGCCAGCGCGGTGGCGATGAAAACACAAAAACGGCTGGCTCTCCCTTAGTGGGCGAGGCCAGCCGTTTGATAAAACGAACTGCGCGGAACTACTTCGCGAAGGAATCGACTGCCACTTCCGTGCCGGTGACCTTGCCGGTTACCTTCACCTTGGCGCCGCCCATCGTTTCCAGGCCGGTTACTTTGCCCTTCAGCGCGTAGAGCTTGTCGCCAACGATCAGCGAAATGCCTGAACCGTTTTTCACGCAGCCCGCGGTGCATTTGTCGGCGGGCTTGCCGCTGTGGCTTAGTCCGCACATGGTGTCGGTAACCACGCCTTCCAGCACTTCCGCGCGCAGCGCAGCGCTGCCCATCAGCATGGCCGCGGCCAGCATCATCACTTTCATTTTTTTCATTTGGTAATCCTCCAGCGGGTATTGCGCATATTCGTTATGCCACCCGAACTTCTTCATGTTACCGCCAAAGCGGTGTAGGCTGGGCGGGATTATCGAGACCGCCACTCGATCGGTTACAGGATTTGAAATGGGGAGGCCGCCGGCGGCTCTTGGTGATGAGCGTGCTCGTGTGCGAGGAAGTACTCGTCGGGGTTGGCAGTAGCGCGCGTTTTCTGGATGAACACGGGAGCGCCCACGGCTTCGCCTTGCAGCGAGGTTGCGGTTACCTGCGTGACGCGCGTGTTCCAATATTGGCCGGCGGCGGGAACCTGCGCGTACTCTGGCGGCACGGTGAAGTTCAGGATAAGGTTCTCCGCCGTGCGGCCTTTCCAGAGCTTGGCCCCGCTGGCGGCGGGCTTGCCGTGAACTCCTTCGATCTGCACTTCCATCAGAGTTCCGACGAAGCGCTGGTAGAGATCGAGCTGTATCTGGCGCTGGCGGTCCTGCACGATGCGCAGGCGCAGGGCCTTCACTGCATCGGGGATGACGTCGGCGTAAGCGAGCGCGGCGGTGTTGGGGCGCGGCGAAAACTGGAATGAATAGATCAGGTCGTAGCCGACCTCGTCGAGCAGCGTGATGGTCTGCTCGAAGTCAGCTTCCGTCTCGCCGGGGAAGCCGACGATGATGTCGGTGGAGAGGCTGATGCGCCGGCCCGCGGCGTTTAATCCGCCCGCGGCGTTTAATGGCGACGCGTGCGCGGCATCCTTGTGCGTGGCATCCTTGATCCATCCCTGCTTGATCCAACTGATGCGTTCGAGATACTGCTCGCGCGTGTAGTCGCGCTTCATGCCGCGCAGCACGTCGGATGATCCTGACTGCGCCGGCAGGTGGACGTGGTTGCACAGGCCGGGATGCGCGGCGATGGCCTCGACAATATCGCGGCCAAAGTCGAGCGGGTGCGAGGTGGTGAAGCGCACGCGCCGGATGCCCGCGACGTCGGCGACCTTCATCATCAACTCGGCGAAGGAGACGCGCGCGGCGGACGTGTCGCGATAGGAGTTCACGTTCTGGCCGAGCAACTGTATCTCGGTGACGCCGGAGTCGGCGATGCGCCGAGCCTCTTCGATCACGCTGGCGGAGGTGCGCGAGCGCTCCGGGCCGCGCGTGAAGGGGACCACGCAGTAGGCGCAGTGCTTGTCGCAGCCCTCGATGATGGTGATGTAGGCGCGATGCGGGTTATCTCTCGACGTGTAGGGCGTGTCGAAAGTTACTTCGGTATCGAGACTGAGTCCAGTGACTCGTTCTTCGCCCGCTTCGAGGCGCGCGATCAGTTCAGGCAATTTTGAATAGCTGGCGGAGCCGGCAACCAGCGACACGTGCGGCGCGGCGTCAAAGATGGCCTCGCCCTCCTGCTGCGCGACGCAGCCCAACACGCCGTACTTCTGCGGCATCAGCCAGCCGACGCCCTCGCGCCACTCCGGCTTCAAGCGCTTCAGATCGTTCAGCCGGTTGAAAACCTTCTGCGCGGCCTTCTCGCGGATGCTGCACGTGTTGTAGAGGACCAGCGTGGCCATCTCGGCGTCATCCACCTGCGCGTAGCCGTGCTGCTGGAGCGTCCCAATGACCTTCTCGGAGTCATGGACGTTCATCTGGCAGCCGAAAGTCTCGATGTAAAAAGTCTTGGACATAATTGGGCAGCGTTGGTTCTGCGCACCGAACTGAGATTATAGCATTGGCGACACGAACGCGGATGGTAGCGCTCCATTTCGGCTCACTCGCGAAATAGTGCTTGACGAACGGGCTGTGTTCCTACAATCTACAGGCGACTTGGCCGGACACTGAAAGAGGCCATACAGATCAGGAGGCTACACCGACATGGACGATACCGCAGTTGGGCTTGGGCTGGGGCTTGGGATGTTCTTCATCCTGTTCATCGTGGCTTTGGTTGTTTTGATTATCGCGTCGTTCTGGGTGGTCTTCACCAAGGCCGGCCAGCCTGGATGGGCCAGCATCATCCCCATCTACAACATGATTGTGATGCTACAAATCGCCGGTAAACCGACGTGGTGGTTTCTTCTGATGTTGCTCCCGTTGGTTAACATCGTAATCGCCATCATGGTGGTGATGGCCATCGCCAAGAACTTCGGCAAGTCCGACGGCTTCGGCATAGGGCTGCTCCTGCTGCCGATGATCTTCTATCCCATGCTGGCCTGGGGCGACGCACGCTACAACCGGGTGGCCTAGGCGCGTAGTCTGGGCGCGAGGCGTAGTCGCTGTAGACCGATCCGAGCCGCGCCAGTCATGGCGCGTCCACCATGCTCGAACACCAGAATAGCTCTCAGCGCGGGACTTAATC
>CAMBEY010000255.1 GCA_945865705.1 Candidatus Sulfopaludibacter sp. SbA3 | reverse complement strand
CTTGGCCAGCATTCCGGCGGTTACCGCGCCGGTCGCCAGCAGCGCGGGCATCTCGTCAACTGACAAGTGAGCGATGCGCTGGCCCGCCGCGTCCCGTACGCCATCCACGTCGGTGAGAAAGACCAGGACGTCCGCCTGCCAACCTGTCGCGCAGGCCACCGCCGCGGAATCCGCGTTCACGTTGTAAATCTGACCGTCCTTGCCGACGGCCAGGCAGGCCATCACCGGCAGCAGTCCGCCCGCGAGCAGCGTTTCCCAGACGCGCGGATCCGCTTGCGTGATTTGGCCGACATAACCCCAGTCTTCGCCGTGCTCGCCGCGCAGCTTCTCGGCCAGAAGGCAGGCACCATCGATACCCGATATACCCACTGCCGGAAGCCCTTCCGCGACGCAAGCCGCCAGTAACGAGTGATTCACAGTCCCGGCAAAAACCTTTACCACGCCGTCCATGGCATCGGCGGAGGTCACGCGCAGGCCATTTAGAAATTCGCTCTTCACTCCGGCCTTATCCAGGAACGAAGTGAGCAGCTTGCCTCCGCCATGAACCAGCAGCACGCGATGTCCGGCGCGCACCTGCTTGGCGACCATGGCCACCATGCGTTGTCGACTGGAGGCGTCCTCCAGCAGCGTGCCCCCGACTTTTACGACGATCTTCATAAGAAGGCGATTCCGCGCCGCCCAATTAGGCCAGCAATCCTGTGGACTCCTCAAGACCGAACATGACGTTCATGTTTTGGACGGCCTGTCCGGCGGCTCCCTTGATCAAATTGTCGATGCAGCTAACCACCACCAGGCGCCTGCCATCGCTGCCCAGCGTGCAGTGTATGTCGCAGAAGTTGGTGTGGTTGACCACACTGAGCTGCGGCTGGCCGCCCGGCGGGTAAAGTCGCACGAAGCCAGCGCCGGAGTACGCCGCGCGATAGACGGCCTGAATCTCGTCGAGCGTCGCCGGCTTCTTCAGTCGCAGGTAGTTCGTCGCCAGAATGCCTCTCTGAATGGGCAACAGTTGAGCGGTGAAAGAGAACTCACTTTCATCGAGCCCGGTGTTGTTCAGCACTTCGGCGACATGGCGATGCTCAAGAATGGCGTAAGCCGAGAAGTTCTCCGAGATCTGGACAAAGTGGGTTTTGGGCGAAGGCGACTTGCCCGCACCGCTGACGCCGCTCTTGGCATCGCAGACCACTCCCGCTGCACGATCCACCAAATCCGCCTTCAGCAGCGGCCACAGCGCGCAGATAGCGGCGGTTGGGTAGCAACCGGGATTGGCCACCAGTCGCGCGTCCACTATCTTTTCACGATACAACTCTGGCAATCCATAAACGGCCTGTGCCAGCAAGTCGGGCTGCGTGTGCGCTGCCTTGTACCAGCGCTGATACTGCCCCGCATCGCGCAGACGAAACGCGCCGCTCAGGTCAATGGCGCGCGCGCCGGAACGGAGTATTTCCGGGATGATGTCGAGCGAGACCTCGGGAGGAGTGGCCGTGAAGACCAAGTCAATTTGATGATCCCTGATCGCGCTCGGAGACCAGGGCGCATGGGCCCTACCGCTGGGGGTTGGTAGTCCGCAGGGAACCGGGGATGCGTCCAGCGCCGAGTCCTTGGCGGCGCGGTGATCAAGCAGCAGAAGCGACACTGCTGCGTGCCGCTCGAGCAAACCCACAAGCTCGATTCCGCTGTAGCCTGTATAGCCGATCACAGCGACACGCAGAGGACGGGCCCCACCGGTGGGCGGCAGAGGCGTGCTTGGCATTGGAGTATAATTATTCATCCTCATGTATACATATACAATCCCTATGGCGTGGGGTCAATACCTATTTTCTCAATCAGGTAACCCCCTGCCGGGAGCTGAATTGCTTGCAATCGCGGGGAGTTTGCGCCTATTCTGAACGGGGCATTTGACAATCAAAACGGCGAGTCGGCACCAGTCGACTCGCCGGGTCGCCATCCGTGTTCCTATTCCCCCCGGCATGATGGGCGACTAGGGTTGGCGAATGCTAATTGGCAGAGTTGGGCATATGGGGAAGTCCCGGCTAGATCATTGGAATCGGTGGACGGGACAGGCGGGGCGTGGATTCATGGCATTCGGACTGGGCTTCGATAAGGCGAAAATCCTGCAGGCTGCGGAAAAATATACGGTTCAGGGAAAAATTCCCGCGGCCATCGAAGAATACCAAAAAATAGTAAAGAAAGATCCCAAGGACCTGATGACGTTGAACGCCATCGGGGATCTCTACGTGCGCGCGGGAAAGATGGAAGACGCACTGAAGACTTTCCATTTGCTGGCGGAAAAGTCAGTGGAAGGTGGCGCAGTGCCGCGCGCGATTGCGGTCTATAAGCGGATCACCAAAATAGATCCCGAATCGCTGGTGGCGCTGGAGAAGCTCGGAGAGCTCTACTCCATGCAGGGTTTGATGCGTGACGCGCGCACGTACTTTTTGCAGGCCGTTGAAATCTATAGCAAACGGAAAGAACCGGAGAAAGCCCGGGCCGTGTTCGAGCGTGTGTTGATGCTCGATATGGACAACCCCAAGTTGCTGAAGCGCATGGGTGATTTCTACGTCGAGACGCGCAAGGAAGACGAAGCAATCTCCACTTACCTGAGCGCGGCAGAGCGCTACCTTGATGGCAACGCTCCAGATGAAGCCATGGCAGTGCTGGAAGCCATCTATAAGCTCGATCCGATCAACGAGGAATCCATCATCCTGAAAGGACGAGCCCTTCTGGATCAGGGCAAGGCGGGAGAGTCCATTGCGGCACTGGAGTCAATCCGTGATTATCAGCGGAACAAGACTGCGCTCAATGCTTTGTTTCACGCCTACGTCAAACAAGACAACGCGGCCAAAACGGAAGAAGTAGCCAATCAGTTGCTGGATCTGCATGGCGACATGGCCGGCTTGGATGTGCTGACGGCTGGGCTGCTGGATCGCAACGATACGCACGGCGCTCTTGCAGTCTATCAGCGAGTCGCCGAGCGCTTGCAAGGCCAGGGGGGGCTTGGTTCCATTGCGGAAGGGCTCCGGCGGATTCTGGATCGGGATTCAAAAAACAAGCAGGCGTTGGAGTTGATATGGACTGCCTATCGCCAGTCCATGGATGTGGACCAGGGCCGACACATCGGCGAGAGATTGGCTCAGGTCCATTTGGAAGAAGGCGAGCCGGCCAAGGCGCGGGAAGTTTATGTGGAGCTGGTTGCGGCGGAGCCGGATAACCATGATCTTGTCCAGCAATTGCGCCGCATTGATGCGCGCTATTCCGCAGTCAAGCCGCAGGGAGAATCCAATTTTGGCGATATCAGTCCCCTGATGGCCATGGAGGAGGCCGCTGAGACGGGTATCACTTCTGACCATGTAGGCGCGCTGGCCCCTCGCGAAAAGGCTCTGGTGAAAAACTGCCTTACCGAGAGCGAACTATACCTTACCTATCACCAGCTCCCCAAAGCCATTGAGACGCTGGAGACCGGTTTAGTCGAGGTTCCCGGCGATATAGCCCTCTACGAACATCTCCTGCCACTTTACGAGCAGACTCAGGATTACGAGAAAGCCCTCCAGGCTGCCGAAGCTCTTACCGAAGCATACGTCAGAATGGGCAACGGAGACCGTGCATCTCGCTATGGCGAGTTGCTGCTCGGGTACCAGACGAAAATATTTGAAGCGGCCAATAGCGGCGCTCCGCGGGATGTGGCGGCAGGCGTTCCTTCGGAGACGGTTCATCTGGAGCAGAGCCAAGTTCGTGAAGTCGATCTTTCCATGGAATGGGCCAGTCTTTCCAGTGCTCCCTCTGCAACGGCCACCACCGACAGTCTCGTCGAGCAGATCGAATTTTATCTTCAGGCCAGCCTCGGAGTAGAAGCTGAAGAGTCTGTGGGGAAGCTGCACTCCTTGGACCCATCGCATGGTTCCTTGTCAGACCTCCGGTATCGCTTGGATGTCCTGCTCGGTCGCGGGGCAGCGGTAGCCGAAGTTGCCATTCCTGATTTCACTGCCGCCGGGTCCGAAATCTCATCTCCCGAAGTTTCCGACTGGGTGGAGCCTGCGGCGGCTGAAGCAGTCATTCCCGAACCAGTATTTTCGACACCGGACGCCTTTGTTATGCCAGCGCAAGAGTCCGCGCCAGAGCCTCCGTCCGAGGCCGAACTCGATCTGGAACACTTGTCGGCTGGACCCTCAGGAGCAGATTTGGGCTTTGAGCTGGCGTTGGACGATCAATCCATGGCAGTGCCACTCGGCGTGCCGTCAACTCCGACGATGCCCGC
>CAMBEY010000254.1 GCA_945865705.1 Candidatus Sulfopaludibacter sp. SbA3 | reverse complement strand
TTTTGTAAATCCGAGGGAAAAAACCCACGGCGAGAAAACCACTCACCGTGGCTACCAAGGCCACTGCCCGCTCGATTTCCTCTTGATTTGTGCCCGTGGCACTGGATAATCAGGGGAACTGTTTCAGGAGATCATTCAATGGCCAGCGGCACACCTCGTTCGTTCCACAATGACGAAGCAACCGGCGAAGACAGTCTCAATCGCCTGCAATACGCCCGCGCACTGGCCGAAGTCGCTCGCACCGGGGGTACCCCGCTCGTCATCGGACTCTATGGGACATGGGGGACCGGCAAGACATCGCTGATGCGGCAGATTCAGGCTGCCTTGACCAAATCTGAAGTTCCGATCGAGACCGTTTGGTTTGATGCCTGGCAGCATCAGTTCGATGAGTCGCCTGCGCTTTCGCTCATGCACACCGTCGTGAATACCTTCCAACCCGGCGAGAAGTTCGAGAAGGGCAAGAAGGCGCTGGCGGTTATCGCCACGGCGTGGGCTTCCGCGGCGATGAAGACCGTAACTGCTATCGATGCCAAGGACCTCCAGGAATTCGGCAAGCGCTATGAAGATGAACGCTTTCAGGTTCGCGATGCCCGCGTGCGTCTGCGCGAGCACTTCGAACAGCTAATCAAGGTGGCCCAAACGTCGGAGAAGAATCGGATCGTATTTTTCATCGATGATCTGGATCGCTGCCTGCCTAAGCAAACTTTGGAGATGCTGGAAGCGTTGAAGCTCTATCTAAACCTAAAGAACTGCATGTTTTTCCTCGGCGTTGATCCCAAGGCGCTGGAGCGCAGCATCCGCCACCACTACAAAGATGGCTACAAGGAAGGGGAGTTTAGCGAGGTCAGCTACCTCGATAAGATCGTCCAACTACCTTTCCACATCCCGCCCATTGACGACAAGGATATCGGCGGCTATATCGATAATCTGCTGCCAAAGGAGTTGCAGCCATGCAGAGAGTTGCTGATTAGAGGATTGGGAGATAATCCCCGGGCAGTGAAGCGCTTCATCAACTCCCTCCTCCTAAATCACCTTTTGGCAAAAGAGGCGAGTGCCGTATATAAAAACGATTTGCAGTTCAGTAAGGTGCTCGCACTGGTTCTGCTGATTCAGATGCTATCGCCAACCCTTTATGCCCGAATCACCAAATATCCGGAGTTGATTCGTGAGTTGAAGGATACGTCGGAGGAAAGGAAGGCGTTGCGTGAGAAGTGGCTGGATACTCATGAAGGGCTGAAATCGGTTTTCGATATGATCGACATTCCAACCAACTTGGAACTGAAGCCGTTCATATTCCTTACGCAGGCCGCCCGCGTCACTGAAGCGGCAGCCAACCCTCATTCGACAATAGATTTGCTGCCAGCACCGGGAACATCCTGCGGCGACGACGAGACAGATTGGTCGTGATGGCCGTATTCACAAATAACCCTCGGAGTTCGTAGCCACGGGATGGTCCCCATGCCGTGGGTATTTGCATTTCAGCGATGTGGTCAAGATGGCCGATCCGCAGTTTGGTCGTCAATGCTAAAAGCCCACGGCGAGAAAAGCACTCACCGTGGCTACCAAGTCATCCCCTGAAAAATCAGGGGCCGCAAGGCTGCTGAGTCAAGCGAATTATCCTGAAAAATTGGACGGAGTGGGCAATTTGGTCGGATTGGGCAATTTGTCGCCGGTCGGGGCCGGATTGCGTCCCGACGGGACCGGAAATTGAGATTGGGGAGGGAGGTTTGGGAGGGGTTTTGGAGGGTTGTCAGGTTGGTCAAGTTGGTCAATTCCGTGAAAGTGTGCAATTTGTGATTTGCCGCATATTTGGAAAATTTGTCGGCAAGTTTGGCGCACGGTTTTGCGGCGGGAAGCGTCCTCACAATCGGCCAACTGGAGCCGTATTGCGTCTCAGGACTCCGAGTGGCTGTCCGGCGCTGGTGTATCAGAAAAGGTAACGGCATCGTCCACTCCACCGCCGCGGAGAGGTAGCGCCGCCGGAAGCCGGGCCGATGGAAGTGGTTGGAGCCATGATCCATTGAGCTCGGAGAGGTCGCCTGCAATGAACGCTGAATCATTTAGCCTGAAGGCCCGCCGCACTACGCGGGTTCCGCTGCGCATACCGGTTCAGGTGACGATCAAAGAAGCGGATCAGGCGAAGGCTGTGGATGGGTGGACCGTGCTCGTCAATATCCACGGGGCTAAGATCGAATGCAAGCGGCGGATGCAAGTCGGGGATACGGTCAGTATCACCGTGCTGGTCAGTCACAAGACCCAATCCGGAAACATTGTTTGGAGTGCTCCGGAAGCCAGCGCCAATGGGTACTTCGAGTTTGCTGTGGAGCTCAATGAACCCGGCAACTTGTGGGGAGTAGGGTTCCCGCCTTCGGATTGGAAAGAGGTCAGGGCCGGCGCGGGTCCCGTGGCCGTTGCGGTGGCGGCAGCGAGCACAGAGCCGAACAAAACCATCACTTCCGAGAAGCCCGTTACGCAAGCCAGCGCGCCGGAGCCGAAGAAGATTGTGATCCCCGGCTATGAAATGAAGCCGATCGTACCATTCACCGTTGCGCCCGTTAGCCTCATTGCGGCGCTTCCTGCGGTGGAGCCGCCGCCCGTTGCCGAGATAGTTGCCGAGTCAATTGCCGAGCCCATTGCCAAGATAGTTGCCGAGATGGAAACACCTGTCCCCACAACCAGCATCCCTGAGCTTCAGGAAATGCTGATCATGGTCAGCCCCATTGAAATGGAGAACGTGGCATTGCCGTGGCTGATGGAGACCAGTCCGGTCGAGATGGTTGTCGCGCCCGTGCCTGTGGACTTCCGAGACGACATCAATGAATGGATGAAATCGAGAGGCTCCAATTCGCCCTTGGCTGAACCCGTGGAGAGCCAGATAGAAACCGTCGAGCCCATTCCAGTTGCGGCTGCAAGTGAGATTGCGGCGCTGGCTCCGAGCTTTCCGGAGATTGAGCAGCAGTTAACGCCGTCGACTATGACCATTGCGCAGCCCGAACCCATCGAGACCATTCAGAAGATGGCTGCTGTGGAATGTGAGACGACCCTAGTGGAATCGGCGGCAACCATTCAGCCTTCGGTGCCGTCCGTGGCAGAAATAATGCAACCGCCGATGCCGGAATCCGCGCCACTTCCGATCAGCGTAGCTGCACCTCCGCTTCCTATGGCCCTGTCTACGGCCCTGCCTATCCCCTTGCCGATGGCGATGCCGGAGTCCACGCCCGCGCATGCCACCTCTGCGAACGATCGCTTCTCCGCGCTGTTGAATGAGATGGTGGAATCAGCGTTGCAGGCACGCGTGGAAGGGCTGATCGACCGAGCTGGAGCGCGCCTGGAATCGCGTATGGCAGAGGTCGAAGCGTCAGCGATGGAACGCACCAACAAGCGCATCAGTACAGCGGCGGAAGATCATTATGAACGGCTCGACCAGCACTCCGAGTCCATGGTGGCCGCGCGTAGAATCGAGTTCGAACAAGGGCTGGCCAAGTTCGCCGAAGCCTCTGAGGCGGCAGCGACCCGTCGCCAGCATGAGATGGTGTCTCTGGCTGAACAAGATCTGCGGCGACAGGCAATAGAGGTCTCCGATTTCTCCCGAATCCAGGCCCAGCGGCAAGCAGTGGAGATTGCGGAAACAACGCAGCTCAGCCTGGCGACGAAAATTCAGGAAATGCTGCCGAAGGTTGAGCAGGGGATTGCCGAAAAGTGCAGTCAGCAAACGGAACAGATTATTGCGCAACGCCAGACTCAGTTTGAAGCCATGCTGGCAGCGAAAATCGAAGCCGCTCGAGCCTACTGGCAGGAGCAAATGACAGCCATGCAGACCGTGGGACTCCACGCGCTAAAGGAAAAGCTGGATGACCACATTGAGCAATGCTCAACCATTGCTGTTCAGCAGATGGAACTACGTATGGCGCACGAGGCAGCGCGCGTGCAGGAATCATTACTAAAGCACATCATTGCCGAGCTGTCCGCCAAGCAAAAGATGTGGATGGAGAAGACGCAAAGGGACATGAACCATCTGGCGGATGTGGGTGCGCGTCAGGTGCGGCTCCAATTGAGCCAGGTCTGTTCGGCGATTAGCGCGGCGCTGGTACAAGATGATCTTTTCTTCTCCAGACCATCCGCTGGAATCGATTCGATCGCCACGGAACCCGTAGAAGCTCCTGAGAAATCCGTAAGCTCGAATCTCTAACATTCATTGCATCGGCGGCGGACATCAATTCGTTTGAGGGCATTGATTCGCCCACAGGCGTCAATTCGTTAGATCCTATT
>CAMBEY010000253.1 GCA_945865705.1 Candidatus Sulfopaludibacter sp. SbA3 | reverse complement strand
GGTCAAGGATGGCCTGATAACTCAGGTTCAGTTGACTCAGGCTGTCGAGAATCAAAAAAAAACGGGGACGCGACTCGGCAGCTGCCTGGTGAAGCTGGGCTTTGTCTCCGATGAAGACGTCACGACGTTTCTATCCCGCCAATACGGCGTTCCTTCCATTAATCTAACGTATTTTGAAGTCGATCCCGACGTGGTCAGGCTGGTGCCGGAGGATACGGCGCGACGCTACGAAGTGGTTCCCTTGAGCCGCGTGGGTACGTCGCTGACCATTGCCATGGTCGATCCCACCAACGTCTTCGCCATGGACGACATTAAATTCATGACCGGCTTCAATGTGGAGCCGGTGGTGGCCTCCGAGTCGGCCATCCGCGAAGCCATGGATAAGTTCTATACGCAGTCTCAGGGCGATGCCCTGGAGAAAGCGATGGCTGAGTTTGGAGACGGGGATGAAGTTCTCGAACTCGACGCCAATGAATCGGAGCTATCCGAGGCCGAGCTGGAGCGGGCCGCGGGTGATGCCCCGGTTGTAAAGCTTGTGAATGCCATCCTGCGCGAGGCGGTAGGCAGGGGCGCCAGTGATATTCATATGGAGCCGTACGAAAAGGAATATCGCGTCCGCTATCGCATCGACGGAATTTTGCATCCCGTCATGTCGCCGCCCATGAAGATGAAGGATGCCATCACCAGCCGCATCAAGATCATGTCCAAGCTGGACATCGCGGAGAAGCGCCTGCCGCAGGACGGTCGCATCCAGTTGAAGCTGGTACAGGGCGGCAAGAAAAAAGCGCTGGATTTTCGCGTCAGCGTGCTGCCCACCATGTTCGGCGAAAAAGTTGTCATGCGATTGCTGGACAAAGAGAACTTGCGGCTGGATATGACCAAGCTCGGATTCGAGCAGGAGTCGCTCGACAAATTCGAGAAGGCCATTTTGAAGCCGTATGGCATGGTGCTGGTTACCGGCCCCACGGGCAGCGGGAAAACCAACACGCTTTATTCGGCGATTTCGCGGTTGAATAGCCCTGATACCAACATCATCACCGCAGAAGACCCGGTCGAGTTCCAGTTGGCGGGTGTCAATCAGGTGCAGATGAAGGAGTCGATTGGCCTGAACTTCGCCGCCGCGTTGCGCTCCTTCCTGCGGCAGGACCCTAACACCATTCTGGTGGGCGAGATTCGCGATTTTGAAACCGCCGAAGTGGCCATCAAGGCGGCCTTGACCGGCCATCTGGTGCTATCCACGTTGCACACCAACGATGCACCGTCCACGATCAGCCGCTTGATGAATATGGGAATTGAGCCGTTCCTGGTGGCCACGTCCGTGCATTTGATCTGCGCCCAGCGTTTGGTGCGCCGGGTCTGCGTGAATTGCAAGGAAGAGTTCAAAACCCCAGCGCAAGCGTTGGCGGATGCCGGCTTTACGCCCGAAGAAGTGAAGACCATTGTGATTCGCAAGGGCAAGGGTTGCGAGACCTGCGGTGGCAGCGGATACAAGGGGCGCGTAGGGTTGTATGAAATTCTGGAAATCAATGACGAGCTGCGCGAATTGATCCTAGTCGGCGCTTCGTCCCTGGAGTTGAAAAAGAAGGCCGTGGAGCAGGGAATGATTACGCTGCGGCGCAGCGGGCTGATCAAAGTGAAAGAGGGCCTGACGACGCTCGAAGAAGTGGTTCGTGAAACAGTTTTGTAACGTCTCGGGAGTAATCAAACGTTAAACCCGGTACGTTTGAGAATAGAATCTAAGATTACAGGCATGGCAAAATGCGGGAGCGCTGGCGTCGCCCGCTGGAGGAGCAAGCATGGCAGCCTCATTGAGTGAACTACTCAAGAAGATGTTGGAGATCAACGGAAGCGATCTGCACATCACCACGAATTCACCGCCACAGATTCGCGTGGACGGTTCGCTGCGTCCTCTGGATATGCCGCCGATGACGGCCAGCGAGACCAAGCAATTAGCTTACAGCGTGCTCACCGACGCTCAAAAGCATCGCTTTGAAGAGCATCTTGAACTCGACTTCAGCTTCGGCATCAAAGGGCTGGCGCGCTTCCGCGGCAATGTGTTCAATCAGCGCGGCGCCGTCGGCGCTGTCTTTCGTATGATTCCTTACGAAATTCGTTCCTTCGATAAGCTGGGGCTTCCCGCCATCGTCTCGAAAATGTGCGATAAACCTCGTGGGTTGATTCTGGTTACGGGTCCGACGGGTAGCGGCAAGTCCACTACCCTGGCCGCCATGCTGGATAAGATCAACAGCGAACGCCACGATCACATGATCACGATCGAGGACCCCATTGAGTATCTTCATGGGCACAAGAACTGCCTCGTGAATCAGCGGGAAATAAATTCGGACACTCATTCATTCGCCAATGCGCTGCGCGCCGCTCTTCGTCAGGATCCGGACGTGGTGCTGATCGGTGAAATGCGCGATCTGGAAACCATTGAAGCCGCGCTGCGTATCGCCGAGACGGGCCACCTCACGTTCGGAACGCTGCACACCAACTCCGCCGCTTCCACCATTAACCGCGTGGTGGATGTGTTCCCAGCACACCAGCAGCCGCAGATTCGCGCCCAGTTGTCGCTGGTGCTGGAAGGGATTCTTTGTCAGGCGCTATTGCCGAAGGCCGGCGGAACGGGCCGGGCGATGGTTCTGGAGATCATGGTGCCGAATGCGGCCATCCGCAATCTGATCCGCGAAGACAAAATTCACCAGATATATTCCGCGATGCAGACGGGGCAAGAGAAGTACGGAATGCAGACGTTTAACCAGGCCTTGGCCACGGCATACTCCACCAAGCAGATCACTTTGGAAACTGCGCTGTTGCGGTCGAGCAACCAGGACGAATTGCAGGACATGATCAATCGCGGCGTTGGTCTGATCAACCAAGGCGTTAAGCCCGGCGCGGCTGCCGGGGCAATGAAGCGTTAATAGTTACCGCCAGGGCGCGAGTTTTATGTGTCGCGCCTGGACTCCAGTCCCGATTTGGCGGCTGGTTGAATTCACTAGAGTATTTGGGTTATTGCAGCGAGGGAGGGACCATGCCTGTATACGTCTTTGATGGCCGCACAGCTCAGGGTGCAAAGGTTTCCGGAGAGCGCACCGCGGATAGCAAGACGGCGTTGACCACTTTGCTTCAGCGCGAGCGCATACGCCCGGTGAAAATCAAGGAGAAGGGCAAGGAGTTTTCACTGCCGACTTTTGGCGGGCAGAAAATTTCGGCGAAAGACCTGGCCATTTTTTACCGCCAGTTCTCGGTCATGATCGACTCGGGCTTGCCTCTGGTCCAGTGCCTGGAAATTCTCGGCTCCAATCAGGAGAACAAGGCGTTTCAGAAGGTTATTGCAGAGGTCCGGGGGCGGGTAGAAAGCGGATCAACGCTTGCGAATGCTATGCGAGAACATCCCAAAGTGTTTGACGCGTTGGTTGTCAACATGATTGATGCCGGTGAAACTGGCGGTATCCTCGATACGATTCTACAGCGCCTGGCCATTTACGTGGAAAAGGCCGTCAAGCTCCAGGCGGCGGTGAAGTCCGCGTTGATCTACCCGGTCGCCGTGGTCGGTATTGCCGTTATCATTGTCGGATTGCTGCTTTGGAAAGTCGTGCCGATTTTCGCGAATATGTTCTCTTCGCTCGGCGTGACCCTGCCCCTGCCGACGCGAATTGTGGTTGGAGTCAGCGGGTTTATTGGCACGTTTGGATGGGTGTTCGTCGTCCTGGCATTCGCCTTGTCTGGCACTATCAAATCATTCTATGCTTCGCCCGGCGGCAGGCTTACCATTGATGGATTCATGCTGAAGTTGCCGATCTTTGGTCCTCTGATCCGCAAAATCGCGGTGGCTCGCTTTACGCGTACGCTGGGCACGCTGATCACTAGCGGTGTTCCTTTGCTGGAGTCGCTGGATATTACCGCTCGCACCAGCGGCAATGCCGTGATTGAACAGGCCATCCTGAAAGTGCGCAAAGCGGTCGAAGAAGGACGCACTCTCACTGATCCGCTGAGAGAGACCGAAGTATTTCCGAACATGGTTACTCAGATGATCGCTGTGGGTGAGCAGACCGGCGCCATGGACGCCATGCTTCAGAAAATTGCTGACTTCTACGAAGCTGAAGTGGACGCGGCCGTCAAAGATATGCTCACGCTATTGGAGCCGGTCATCATCCTCTTTCTTGGCATCACGGTCGGAGGAATTGTCATTTCTCTGTACTTGCCCATGTTTGAGCTCATCGCCAAAATGGCTGGCTAGGCACCGATACTCTTTACGAGCCGGAGAGTCGATTCG
>CAMBEY010000252.1 GCA_945865705.1 Candidatus Sulfopaludibacter sp. SbA3 | reverse complement strand
CTTGAGCTGGGCGGCTCCGATCCGATGATCATCTGCGATGATGCCAACCTCGACGAAGCCATCAGCGCAGCAGCCGTGGGACGGTTCTTCAATTGCGGCCAGGCCTGCCTCGCCGTGAAGCGCCTGTATGTATTCGACTCCGTGTATGACTACGTGGTCGGCAAGCTGGTGGACAAAGTGAAGAAACTCACCATCGGCGATGGCTTCGATGAGAAGGCCCGCCTTGGTCCGCTGCACACGGACGGGCAGCGCAAGGAAGTGGAAGATCAAATCGCCGATGCCGTGAAGCGCGGCGCACGCGTTCTGGTGGGCGGCAACCGTCCCGAAGGCAAGCAGTACGAAAAGGGCAACTTCCTGATGCCCGCGCTGGTCGAAAACGTGCCGGACGACGCGCAGCTTGCGCAAGACGAATGCTTCGGTCCCGCGCTGCCAATCTTCCGCGTGAAGAACATCGAGGAAGCCGTCGAGCGCGCCAACAACAACATCTACGGCCTGGGCTCGTCGGTCTTCTCCGCTGATCTTTACAAAGCGCACTATGCAGCCGAGAATCTTGAGGCCGGCTACACCTGGGTGAATTCGGCGCAGATCATCTTCGACGAAATGCCTTTCGGCGGTTGGAAGCAGAGCGGTCTCGGCCAGGAGCACGGACTGGAAGCGCTCAACTATTACACCATGTCGAAGAGCGTGGTCATCACCCTGCGTCCTCAGTAGTTCATTCGCAATTGCACTGGAGTTGTACGGGAACCCCCATTCTCCAGGATGGGGGTTTTCGTGTTTGAGTGCTCTACGACCCAATGAAGGAAATCAACGATGATCGACAATCAAAATCTAAAACGCGCTGTCGAAAAATCGGCTGGGGATCGCTTCATTAAACTGCATAATTCCGAGTTTAGTTGTAATTTTCAGTTTGAATCCGCGCCAACCTTTGACCCTCCTGATCTGATCTATTGTGATGGTACTAACGGCCAAAAACTCTTGATCGAATCAACTGCGGTCTACTACAGCAAAGAAGATGCAAAGTTCCTTTGGAAGTTCAAACGAGAGGATACGGAACCAGCACCCGAAGAACCATCGATTTCCGTAGGACCACTGATTACCGAGCCTACTGACTCTTTTCAGGACAAAGTGCTACAATTGGTTGAGAAGCATTGCACTGCCCTTGCCAAGGCAAAAAAAAGTCGACCAAATGACTTTCTAAACCCCATTATCCTTATCGTCGATCTAAATCACCTCTTATTTACAAACAAGAAGAACGTGCAAGACTTTATTGAAAATTATCCGCTCACCCTGAGCGAAGATTCTTATCAGGAAGTATGGATTCTCGGAAATGAATCTGTTCGGAGTCCGCTGTTTAGCGGCGAAAGTGTTATTGATATTCCGCTAGTCGAAGCACCCGCTACGACCGACTTTCGACTGAAACTATTTCCAAACACATAGACTCAGCAGCACGACATAGAAGGGAATTTTGTAATGAGACCGCTTCCGAATGACCGCGTGTACAACTTCAGCGCCGGGCCGGCGATGCTGCCCGATCCCGTGATGCTGCAAATCCGCGAGGAGTTTCTCAACTTCTCGGGGCTTGGCGCTTCCATCATCGAGATCAGTCATCGCTCAAAGGAGTTTGACGGCGTGGTCGAGCAGGCCATCGCGCTGTTCCGCGAGTTGACCGGGCTGCCGGAAAACTACCATGTGCTGTTCGTGCATGGCGGCGGGCGCATGCAGTTTTCCTCCGTGCCCATGAACCTGCTCGGCGGCGCGAAGAAAAAGGCGCTGTACGTCGAGACGGACACGTTTTCGTCCGAGGCCATCAACGACGCCGCGGCTTACGGCGAGGTGAAGGTCATCGCCAGCGGCAAGAAGGACGGCTTCAGCAAGCTGCCAGCCGTCACGCGCGACCTGGTGGATCAGGACGCGGCCTATCTGCACATCACCACCAACAACACCACCAGCGGCACAGCCTGGAGAAACTTCCCCGGCGCGGACGTGCGCGGAGACGTTCCCCTGGTCGGCGACTCGACTTCCGAGATTCTCTCGCGCGTAGTGGACTACTCGAACTTCGGCGTGGTCTTCGCCGGCCTGCAGAAGAACCTGGGACCGTCCGTCACCGCGCTGGTGATCATCCGCAAGGACCTGTGCGGCAAGGCGCAGAAGATCACGCCGCCGCTGCTCAACTATGCCACGCTCGCCGAGAAGAATTCCATGCTGAACACGCCGAGCACGTTCAACATTTACGTGGCCAAGCTGGTG
This sequence comes from Candidatus Sulfopaludibacter sp. SbA3, assembly GCA_945865705.1. Lineage (GTDB taxonomy): Bacteria > Acidobacteriota > Terriglobia > 2-12-FULL-54-10 > 2-12-FULL-54-10 > SHUM01. Next base: position 2,034 of record CAMBEY010000252.1, on the reverse strand, counting down.
ATGGAGTGGATCAAGAAGGAAGGCGGCCTTGCCGAAATTGAGCGCCGCAACAACGCCAAGATCAAGACCGTGTACGACGTGATTGACGCGTCGAAGTTCTATACCGGCGTGGTGCAACCCGCGCACCGCTCGCACATGAACGCGACGTTCCGTTTACCTTCTGAAGAGCTCACCGCGAAGTTCTTGAAGGAAGCGAACCAGCAGAGCCTCTACGCGTTGATGGGATACCGCACCATTGGCGGCATCCGCGCGTCGATGTACAACGCCATGCCGCTCAGCGGCGCGCAGGCGCTGGCCAGCTTCATGAAGGAGTTCGAGCGGGTGAACGGATAGTTGACGGCTAACCTGCAATTTTGTCATTCCTCGGATGTATTTACCGGCACGAAGAAGTTATAGACCACCGCCGCCAGGAATCCTCCGACACCGCCATCGGCCATGCCATACGCCGTGGCAATCATCACATCACCGAGCGTCCGCGTGGCGTGATAGCCGGGATAGACGGAACTCATCGTCTGCAGGAAATGTTCGCCATACGGCGGCCACAGCAGATTCAGCACTCCAGTGCCCATCATTCCGTAGAAACCCCACACCAGGCCACAGGCCAGCGCCATCGCCCTTACTGATAGTCTTGCCATTGTTCTTCTCCCATGCATTCTCGACTGAATCTCGTAAGTCTACCTCGAAACTCCTGCGGAAATTAGCTCGGCTCAGACTGTTATGTGAGTTCGTGGTGTATCTTTCCTTGACAGTGGAAGGGCGACGGTGGATAATTCGCTCGATTCGCCACTGGTTCTATCAGTGGCTAATCTGTCTGACGTGCATCTTGCGAAAAATCATTTAAGAGGAGAATCCCATGCCGTTTTGTTCAGGTTGCGGAACCGAGATTGGAACGGATGTATCGTTTTGTCCCAAGTGCGGAGCGCCGTCGGGCACAGCAAGTGCGCCTCGGACTGACTCTCCAGCCGCCTCACCATCTGCCGGTGCGGGCCTTGAGGAGAACGTGGCTGGATTGCTTTGCTACGTTCTAGGGTGGGTTACTGGATTGATTTTCCTGCTGATTGACCAGCGGCCCTTCGTGCGCTTCCACGCCATGCAGTCGCTGATAACTTTTGGCGGCTTCCATGCCATTCAACTCGTTCTGATTTTTGGCGGCGTCATGGGCGGCTTTGCGAGCGCCATGTCGGGCGGGTTCCTGTTCGGTATGATTTCGTTCCTTGTGTACGGAGTGCTCTCTCTCGCAATTCTGGTTGCTTGGATCATTTGCATGGTAAAGGCCTTCCAGGGCCAGAAATTCAAATTACCCATCGTCGGTAATATCGCGGAAAACTTCGCCAAGTAAGTAACCCAGGTATCCAACAAAAAGGGCAGCCCTGAACAGGCTGCCCTTTTTGCTTGCCATTGTGCGGATGGTTAGAAGATCAGCTTGAGCGCGAACTGAATCTGGCGCGACTTGCTGAAGGTGGAAGTGATCTGGCGGGGGCCCGCCACCTGCGCGGAATCCACCGTACGGAATGGAATACCAAAGCTCGGGTGGTTGGGCAGGTTGAATATCTCGGTGCGGAACTGGAGTTTGCCGCTCTCGCCGAGCGCCGAAATCGCGGAGTCCTTCACAAACGACAAGCTCATGTTGCTGAAATTCGGACCGTACAGGATGGCCCTACCAGCGGTTCCGAGCAGACCCTGCAACGCCAACGGGTTTCCGTCGGTCGCGCTCGAGAACGCACACGGATCAAAGAACAGTTCAGGTGTTCCAAGCTTCGCGCCAGCCGGCACGACTCCCTGCACTGCTCCAGTGGAACCGAGGATGGTGCAGCCGGCCGAGGTGCCCCGGGTAATGTCGGAATGATTGACGCCGGGCGCCAGATTCACGCGCTTCATGCCGCCGTTGGGACCGCCCGTCTGCGAGCGCGAGCGCTGCGTGGCGGAGGTAGCATCGAACGGAAAGCCGCTGTTCCGGGTCAGCGAACTGTTGACCGACCAGCCGTTGGCCAGCTTACCGACCAAGCCGCTGGCGTTGATGGGCAATTGATAGAG